>JAKQYE010000047.1 GCA_023356605.1 Trichodesmium sp. MAG_R02
TTTTCACGATTGATTAATACCTGGATTTCATCATTAGCCCATTTATAATAATCTATCAGTAGTTGATGGGTTAGTCTTTTTTTAATTGTTATTAATACACTTTTGAGTAAACCATTACCGGTTGTTTCTAAAATTGGCAATGGCGTTAATGATAATGGAGAGGGTAATTCTACTTGAACCTCTAAATCAGCTTGACCTTTGAGATGAGTCACTCCTTTGTATTCTAAAGATTCAAGGATACCAACTAGACTCAGGTGAAAGCGTTGGTTTATGTACTCCATGCCACGAATTTCACATCTGTCTGACTTTAAGTAAATTTTGCCTTTATTACTTGACCATAAGCGCATATCTACAGTTGGTTGAATACTCAACATCATAAATTGTAGTGGACGCATTTTCAAGCGAAAACAATCTTCACCCAATTGCTCTAATCTTGTTGGGTCAACCAAGGCATTAACTAGGCGCTTTGGTTTACGGAGATAATGCTGAATAGGAATTCGTTGTTCTACTACAGGAATATCTACCGATTGTGAAGCAATAAATTTACATATCATAATTACCAAGAGAAATCAATGACTTATCACCAAACTTTAATTTAAATTAACACTAGCATTCATCAATTTAATTAATACAATACTAAAGCATATACTCAACTTTGGTCAATAACTTAGATCAGATTTAGGTAAAATTCTGGTCACGTAGTAGAAAAATTACCCTTAAATATTAGAGAATGGGACTGTCCTGAATGCGCTAGTCACGATGACAGGGACATAAATGCGCATTTTAAACATTTTGGCTGCCGGGCAGGCAGTGTCAGTCTGTAGAGCGACTGTAAAACCTGAAGAGAGTAAATCTCGGAGGGCAAGTGCTATGAAGTAGAAAGCCCCTAACAGCGATGGTAGAAAATTCCACCCTGTCTTGAGTCTGACAGCGTCGGGAGAATATTAATTTGCAACAATGTAAATTATTCGCACTTTGTAGAGATTTTGTTAGATGTAAAATCTCAAATAGAATGGAGGTCTTATTCAAGAGGATAAAAAAGGTAGCTTCGGATTTTCTGGCCTCTGGTTTCACTCAGAGGTACTGATAGCTGATAACTTATAACTTATAACTCAAATGACCATATCTGTTGCACATCTTGGCCCGGCTGGAACTTATGCGGAAATGGCTGCAGTGGCATTTTCTAAAAAACTGAGCCAGTTTGGTCAAAAATCTATTCTGTGTCCATACACTAGTATTGCTCAAACTTTATGGGCAGTTTCTCAAGAGCAAGTTAATTTGGCAGTTGTACCTGTAGAGAACTCTATTGAAGGAAGCGTTACTATTACTTTAGATAAACTTTGGCAACTGGATATTTTAGAGATTCAAACAGCATTAGTTTTACCTATTTCTCATGGGTTGATATCACTAGCTAAGAGTTTTGAGGAGATTAAAATTGTTTATTCTCATCCACAAGCTTTAGCTCAATGTCAAGGTTGGTTAGAAAAGTTTTTACCACAAGTAAAGCAAAGTCCAGCTAATTCTACTACAGAAGCATTGGAGCATTTAGAACAAGATTACAGTATCGCAGCGATCGCTTCTCAAAGAGCTGCTGAACTGTATAAATTACCTATATTGGCTTATCCAATTAATGATTATCCTGATAATTGTACTCGCTTTTGGGTATTGAAAAAAGGATGTACAGAAATGGGAAATTCGGCTTTAAAACTAATAATTGATACAATTGATCAACCCGGAAATTTAGTTTTTACTTCTTTAGGTTTTACTGTACCTGCAAATGAACCAGGAGCTTTAGTTAAACCATTGCAAGTATTTGCTAAAAGGAAGATTAATATGAGTAGAATAGAATCTCGTCCGACGAAACTATCTCTAGGTGATTATTTATTTTTTATTGATATAGAAGCTAATAGTAATCATAATTATGTCAAGGCCGCGATAGAAGAATTGAAAACCTATACACAAACCCTTAAAATTTTTGGTAGTTATATTCTTATGACTATTAGTTAATAGTAATTAGCATTTAACTATCGGTTTGGTTTTGTTATTTATCCTGACTTTTGAGGATAAATATATTGCATATATACTGCTTCTAAATCATTCGTAAAAAATCACTAGTTTTCTTGAAAAATAGTTTCAATCCCTGTTAATTTTGCCTTCTGCCTTCTGCTTTCTAGTCCCCCATCTCTTTCACTTTTCAGATAGGATTGCTACGTAGCTAAATATTTTCCTATTTTATACCATTTATCAAAATCGATGCTTTGCTTTATTTAGTTGCTATTCCATATCTCCATATACCCATCAAGGTATTAGACCACTTGAAAAAAAAGAATGCATTTCATACTGATGTATTTCGACAAAAGTAGCTGGAAAAATCAAGAGCTGCGACAATTTATTTAAGACAGGTACATCGAGGATTTTTCGCTTTTTTTCAAAGTTTACTCAAATCTCCCTCTTTTTTCTGACCTAGAACCTAGGAAGGTTGCATACAAGGTCTCTATCCCACATCCCACACCACAAAGTACTACAAGAGTATTTTTAAGGAAGAAGGTGAGTTATAGCTTCTGTTGTTACTAATTAATATCAATAGTTTATGTAGTACGTATTTTTAGTTACAAACTTCATAGTTATAGTTATTTTAATTTAGATTGAGACGAGTATTTCTTGCTATAACTAAGTTTCAGGAGAAAAAGTTTTCCATTCTTATTTCCCACATTCCGCAATTCAAGTATACTACAAAAGTATTTTTAACGAAGAAGGTGGATTACAGCCTCTATTGTTGCTAATAACTATCAATAGTTTCTATAATATGTATTTTTACTTACAAACCTCATAGTTGTTATCAGGCAAGGCTTTCAATGGCATTAATAATATACTACATTTTGACGTGCGGAATGTAAGTTATTTGAAATGACTATATTATGAGGCGAGATTTTCAATCCCTAGTCTTAAATACTACATTTTGAGCTAGGGATATGATTTGTAATAAACATTTATTATGGTTGTTAACCCCAAGATATATAGCAAAAATTCCTAATATTTAGTATTACCAATTCTTCTTATTTGCTTACTAATTTAAATTATATTTTGCAGCAGAACTAGCAAAGATTGAATTTGTTTTTCCCAAGTTAAATCTTGCATAAAGTTTACGGCAGCATTGCTCTTAAGTTTAGCATTTTTTGGATCCGAATATACTTTTTCTAACATTTCAACTACTTCTTCAACATCAGATTCTCCCCAACCTTCTACACCTGGAAAATGAGGAGTAGGTTTGACATATTTTTGACAACATAATGGATAACAATGAGAGTCATTAATAATATCTAAATGCCCGGTATTAGCAGAAATAATTGTTGGAACACCACAGGCAAGACTTTCCATTGCTACAAGATTTGTCCCCCCTTCGCAACGATTTGTAAATACAGCAACATCAGCTTCTCGTAATATTTGTCCGACCATATAATTGGGAATAACACCAACATCAATAACTGCATTCCTAGGAATATCATTTGCTAGCAACCATTCAGTAATTTGTAAACGTTTATTGTGGCTAATTTTAGGTAATCCTACAACATTTCCAGTTTGCTCAATTCCTGTCATAAATTGAGGCCAAAAATTATGCCAAGCTGTAATTAACAATGCTTCTGGATGACGTTTTTGGAAAATTTTAAAAGCTGCTATGACAATATCTTGACCCTTACGATATTCTAGTTTTCCACCAGAAAAAATAACAAAGCGATCCCTAAAAGTATTAGATTTAGGTGCTGGATGAAAAATGGTTTGATCGATACCTTGTAAAACTTTTTGCACAGGTTTTACGCCATTACTTTCTAAGACATTAGTATTCCAAGTAGAACCTGTAATAATCAAATTGTATGCTTGGGAACGATTTATTTGTTCTGAAGTAAATTTAGTATTTTCTGAGAAAATAATTCCAATGTTTTGGGCGCCTATAAGATTGTTACTAACAGAAAAATTACTACTTAGTGCTTGTAATATTGGCAAGTTTACTTGCAATTTTTTACCTTTGTGATTCTGGAATTTATTTTGCAGATTTTTTTGCTCATTAAAAGCTGGATTTAGTAAAGCTTGATGGAGAGGGTTTAAGGTTCCAGGTTGAATGGAAGGAGGCGTTAATAGTAGGGGTTTATATCCTGGAGTTTGAAGTAGTTGGAGAGTAAGATTAATGCCATAAATACCCCAACCACTCTGATGGTTTAACGGCCAGTTAATAGCAATTATTTTGATGATTTCAGAAATTGAATTGTTTGAATGTTCGGGTTCTTTAATATTACTATTAGTTGCTGGAATTAAAGCTTGAGTTTGTAGATTTTTTGGAGAATTTATGAAGGTAGACGAAGGCGTCTTTTTTTGTCGTTTACTAGATTTATATTGTGCTAAAGTTTTTTTAATGGCTTCTTCTGGCAATTTAATAGCCTTTCTTTCAGAAATTTTATTAATTGGAGAATTATGATCTAGCAAATTTTCTAAGCTCTCTTTAACCTGCTTCAATACACTATTCCAATCTCCTATTTTTGGCTGCCTAAATAATCTCATTGTGGGATACCAGGGACTATCTTCCCGGTCTATTAACCAGCGCCAGTCAGAATCAAAATTTAACATTACCCAAACAGGTTTACCTAATGCTCCTGCTAAGTGAGCAATAACTGTATCTATTGTAATTACTAAATCTAATTGTTTTATGGCTGCTGCTGTATCAGTTAGGTCATTAAAAGATGAACTTAAATTATGTATTTTAGTTTGAGATTTTAACCATTCATTATCTGCGGCTGAGACTTCTTTTTGTAAAATGTAAAAGTTGACTGTATCTATATTGATAATTTCTTCTAAATATTTAACTGGACAAGAACGTCTTTGACTGGTTTCAATGGTACTACTTGTTTGCCAACATATTCCTACTTTAAGATTGTTTTCTGGAGCAAGTGGAATGGGAAAGTCGATTGATTTTGGTACAAATAAGTAGGGAATTTCAGTAGGTATAGTTTCTGGGGTAGTTGGGAAAATTCGAGGTAGACTCATCAATGGAATTTGGAGGTCAAAATCTGGTAACTTTTCACCTTTAACAAATAATTCGTCTATTTCTGAAACCGTTTCTACTAAACTATTTTGTTGATAATATTGATATGCATTCTCAAAATTTGCTGGTAAATCTGGTAAATTATTCTGAGATTTTATAAATTCCATTAATGCTTGTTTTACCTCAATAAGTATACTATGCCAATCTCCTATTTTTGGCTGCCTAAATAATCTCATTGTGGGATACCAGGGACTATCTTCCCGGTCTATTAACCAGCGCCAGTCAGAATCAAAATTTAACATTACCCAAACAGGTTTACCTAATGCTCCTGCTAAGTGAGCAATAACTGTATCTATTGTAATTACTAAATCTAATTGTTTTATGGCTGCTGCTGTATCAGTTAGGTCATTAAAAGATGAACTTAAATTATGTATTTTAGTTTGAGATTTTAACCATTCATTATCTGCGGCTGAGACTTCTTTTTGTAAAATGTAAAAATTGACTATATCTATATTGATAATTTCTTCTAAATATTTAACTGGACAAGAGCGTGCTTGATTGGTGTCACTGGTGCTACTTGTTTGCCAACATATTCCCACTGTGAGATTTTCTTTTGGAGCAAGTGGAATGGGAAAATAGACTGATTTTGGTACAGATAAATAAGGAATTTCAGTAGGTATAGTTTCTAGGGTAGTTTGGAAAATTAGAGGTAGACTGATCAATGGAATTTGCAGGTCAAAGTCTGGTAATTTTTCGCCCATAATAAATAATTCGTCTATTCCTAAAACAGTCGTCAATAATGACTGCAATCCAGCTTTATTGCATCCAACAATTACACGGCCACCTAAATTTTTAACCAAAGGAATATAACGTATAAATTGAATAGAATCTCCTAAACCTTGTTCAGTATAAACTAATAAAGTTTTTCCTGAAAAATTTGACCCATCCCACAAAGATTGAGGGAAATTACGCTGCCGAAAATGCTCATGTTTCTTGCGCCATTCATATTCTGCAAATCCGGCAATAAAATCTCCCTGTTTAAGTAAAACTATTGCTAAACAAAAGTGAGAATTTACATGATTTTTATCTAATTTAATAGCTTGTTCATAATATTTTTGAGATTCCGCAAGTTTTCCTAAATTTAAAAAGATAGAACCTAGAGAACGATAGGCTTCAATATAATCTGGGTTGAGTCTAAGAACTTTTTGACGATATTCAATTACTAACTCAATTTGACCTTTTTTTTCCAAAATATTCCCTAAATTCCACCATGCTTCAGCATAATTGGAGTTTATTTTAATTGCCTGTTGATAATAGGTACTGGCCTTTGATAAGTCTCCCTTGTTTTCCCACGCAAAACCCAAATTTAGATTTGTATATAAGTTATGAGGATTAATTTTTAGGGAGCTTTCATAGTTCATAATTGCCGACTCAATTTGACCTTTTTCTAAAAAAATTAATCCTAAATTTGAATAGTTACTACTATTATTTGGTTCCAGTTCAATAGCTTTTTGATAATGAGCGATCGCCTCTTCTAAACGACCTTCTTTTTTCATAAGTTTAGCTAAGTTTGAATAAGCTTCACTAAAGCCAGGATGCAGATTAATAACTTGATTCAAAAGCTGAATTGCTATGTCATTTCTACCTGCTAAATTTTCTAGTACAGCTAATAAATTGAGTACCTGAAAATCTTGAGGTTTTTCTACAAGTATTAGGCGGCATATTCTTTCTGCTTCTACTAAATTATTTTGTTGATAATATTGATATGCCTTCTTAAAATTTGCTGGTAAATCTGGTAAATTATTCTGAGATTCTATAAATTTCATTAGAGTTAATAATTAAGGAATTTCTGCAGGTATAGTTTCTCGGGTAGTTTTTAAAATTTGAGGTAGACTCATCAATGAAATTTGCAGATCAAAATCTGGTAACTTTTCGCCTATAACAAATAATTTATCTATTTCTGCAACGGTGGTAAATAATAATTTTAATCCAGATTTATTACATTCAACAATTACACGGCCTCCTAATTTTTTCACTAGAGGAATATAGCGGATAAATTGAATAGAATCTCCTAAACCAGGTTCAGTATAAACTAATAAAGTTTTTTCCGTAAAATCTGAGCCATCCCACACAGTTTGAGAAAGATTACGACCGATAAAATCTTTAGTTTTTCACCGCCATTCATATTCAGAAAAACCGGGGATAAAATTTCCCTGTTGTAGCAAAATCAAACTTAAATTAAAATGATAATTTACATGATTGCTGTCTAATTTAAGAGCTTGTTCATAATCAGGACTTACGCAGGTACCTTATATATAGCGTACCGTCAAAATGAAATGGTCAATACTATCATTATAGTCATTTTAATTTAGATTGATACAAATATTTCTTGCTATAACTGAGTTTTAGCAGAAAAAGTTTTCCCTTCTTATTTGAAATGACTATAGTTTTTTTCGGATGGATATTACTTTTAATATCTATTAAAATAAGGTTACAAAATATTAAATTTATTTGCTAAAAATGTTTGATTATTAGATGATAATGACATGATTATTTTAGTTCAAAAAAATGAATTTTAATTTTGTTGTAACTCGTCAATATTTACTTAAATCTAACACAAATTTGACAATAACCAATTTAGCAAACTATCTGGAAAATATCAGCCATGATACAATAAATCCCTAAGATATTAGTCTTTAAATTCATTTGTTTTACATCTTTTTCTAATTTTTTCCAATCTAATTTTCTTTGACGATTTTTTACCTTAGTTGCTGACAATTTTGGGCGAGATAACCATCTATATATCGAAGCTATTCCTATCCAAAATTTATGAGCTGCTTTGGTAATTGTACCGCCATTTTCTACAAAATTTATTACTCTTTGTCTCAAGTCTAAACTGTAAGGCATAGTTCAAAATAGTTTCTAGTTGACTTAATTTTATTATACTCAATTTTTGTTTCAATCTTAATTAAAACGACTATCAATCTGGCTTTCATAGAATTACTTTTGAACCAAAAAGCAAGAAGGACATAACCTGTGGAGAAACATAAACTAAAAAGTCGCCCGCTTATGGGCGAGGTTTTAAACCCAATTTTTCGGGAACAAGTTTCCTTAGGCAATACTATCATAAAGACAATAATATTTTGGACACGAATAAAATAGGATTGCTATATGTAATTAATACCTGCATTTTTCATTCTTTGTAATGCTTGGCCAATTCTTTTTTCTTCTACTGTTAAGGCCATGCGAATAAAACCTTCTCCCGATGCACCATATGCATTTCCTGGAAGTACGGTAATACCACATTTTTTTAGTAAAAAAGTTGCAAATTCTTGAGATGTATAATTTTGAGGAATTGGAACCCATACATATAAACTTGCTAAGTTTGCTTTAATAGGATAGCCTAAAGATTGTAAACCTTTGACTAGAATATCTCGTCGTCTTTGGTAAAGTGTTACTAGATCTTCTAAGTCTTTTTCGGCTGTAGAAAAGGCTGCGATTGCTGCTTTTTGAACTGCTTCAAACACTCCAGAATCTATATTAGATTTTACTTGACTTAATCCTTTTATTCCCAAACTATTTCCTACTACAAAACCAATGCGCCATCCAGCCATATTGTAGGTTTTGGATAAGCTATGAAATTCAATTGCTATATCTTTGGCCTTGGGAATTTGTAATATACTAGGAGGTTGATAATTATCATAGGCTATTTCAGAATAAGCATTATCGTGGCATAGTAGTATATTATAATGTCGACAAAAGTCAACCAATTCTTGAAAAAACTCTAAGCTAGCTGTAGCACCTGTAGGATTATTAGGATAGTTTATCCACAATAATTTAGCTTTTTCAGCTACTTCTTGGGGAATACTCCTTAATATTGGTAAAAATCCATTTTCCGCCCTAAGTTGCATTGGATAAGGTTGGCCCTCAGCAAAAATTGTTGAAGTTCGATAAACTGGATAACCAGGGTCAGGAATTATAGTACAGTCCCCCGGATTTATAAAAGCTAGAAAGATATTGTGAATTGACTCTTTAGAACCTATTGAAGAAATTATCTCTGTTTCTGGGTTTATGTCTTTTACCCCAAACCTACGTTTCATCCAATCTGCTGCTGCTTGCCTATATTCTTTTAGACCTTTGTAGGAAGGATAATGGTGATTTGTTGAATCTTGAATTGCCTCATGCATTGCTTGAACAATATGATTTGGTGTTGGTTGATCTGGGTCTCCTGCCCCAAAATTAATGATGTCAACTCCTCTTTCAATTAATTCATTCTGCTTACGGTTAATTTCAGTAAACAGATAAGGTGGTATTTTTTCTAGCCTCTTAGCAAGGTGCATGATAATGTTTGTTAATTCCTGAACTAATTAATGTGGATATAATTAAAGTTTATATTGAAGGATGGTTAGGGGATCTTAAGTAAAATTTAAAATATTATAAGTTTACAGTTATAGATAGTCAACTTTTCTGTTCTATACTTAGCTAAAAAAAAGGTGTTTAAAGGTGACAAAAATTTTTTTAAAAATTTTATTAGGGAATCAAAAACTTTTTTTCTAATGCAATTTGGTAAATACCCTGGATTTAATTATCAATACCAAAATAATCTAGAATTTATCTACAGTATTCACGAGTATAATATTTAAGTAGGGTTTGCTGACAAAAAGATTATTATCCACCCTGAAAAAAAAATTTATAAAACTCGCTCTATATAGATAATTTAATGGTACTCAAATAGTCAAGGAATAAAGAAAAAGGAGATTGTACTAAAATCAGGAAACAATATATTTATTGCTCAGGTACTTCAGGCAAAGGGTAGAAAGCAAATATGGCTGAAAAAAGATTAGGGTAGCTCTGAGAATGTTATATAATTGAGTGTCATGATTTTTGAGTGATTCCTGTGTTATGGATTTCCTACTACTGAGAATTTACTCTCTATCTATACAACATGCATTAGCCTGACAATTATGTTTATTTTAGTTCATGTTTGATGTGACTTTAATAGTTCTACTAAAGATTGATTCTATAATAACTAACTATACAAGTAAATTGTTTTTGCTGTCATGATGTTGTGCAAATTTGGGAAGTTTTCAACTACAAAAAATTCTCATTATTTACATAGTAGGAACAAGCTGAATTCGTCCGGCATCCATCTCCTCCATTAACAACTCTAAGGCTTCATAATCTACATCGGAAATATAGCCAAGTCGCGTCAACTCACAGTTGATTTGGTTTTCTATTTCAGGGGTTAATTGCCGAAAATAGAGAGCTTTAGATACAAGTTTCCGAATCAGACAGTTTGGTTCCATGGCTAATCTAAATAAAAACTCTACATAGTTAAATTCTCTGGTACATATGTACCTTGATAGGTGATCCAATACTATACGAGAAAGTGATATTTATCATTGACACTTCTTTGACCAGAATAAGCGAAGTTCGTCAACTATAGTTTAACACCATAAGTTTTTGGTGCTATCCTAATATATATCTAACTATAAAATATACCTTAAGTAGTCATAGTGGCAGTAGCAGTAGAGAATTTACTTACACCCGATATCCACAAACCAGCTCGTTATATTGGTAATGAGTTTGGTGCTTTTCATAAGCCTTGGGACAGTTCTCAAGTGCGCTGGGTATTAAGTTACCCAGAGGTTTATGAAGTAGGAGCTTCTAATCTAGGACATATAATTCTTTACAATATCTTAAATTCTCAGCCACGACAACTATGTGATCGCGCATATTTACCAGCTCCAGATTTAGCAGAAAAATTACGGGCCACAGATACTCCACTATTTGCTGTAGAATCAAGGCGATCACTGATTGATTTTGATATCCTAGGCTTTAGTCTCAGTTATGAATTAGGAGCGACAAATATTCTAGAGATGCTGAGTTTGGCAGGTATCCCATTGACTTGGCAAGAACGACTTAAACTGGGTGGATATAGAGAAATAATTTCCTCATCTTCCGAGCTTAAGCGCTCCTATTTTCCTTTGATTTTTGCAGGGGGTCAAACAGCAACTTCTAATCCTGAACCTTATGCAGACTTTTTTGACTTTATTGCTTTAGGGGATGGAGAAGAGTTACTCCCAGAGATTGGACTAATAGTTCAGGAGGGGAAAAGGGGTGGGTTAACCAGAGAAGAATTACTTTTAGATTTAGCCCAAGTTCCTGGTGTTTATGTGCCAAAATTTTATAGCATGGCTAAAGATGGCTCAGTTTTCCCCATTCGTGATGATGTGCCAAAAAGAATACTACGTCGAGTCGCAACTCCTATACCAGCTTATTCTATAGGTTTAGTTCCTTATGTAGAAACAGTCCATGATCGATTGGTAATAGAAGTACGGCGTGGATGTACTAGAGGTTGTCGCTTTTGTCAACCAGGCATGTTAACCCGACCAGCGCGAGATGTGGAACCAGAACAAGTAGTGGATACTATTGAAAAAGGTATAAGTGCAACTGGACATAATGAGTTTTCTTTACTTTCTTTGAGCTGTTCTGATTATTTGGCTTTACCAGCAGTGGGAACCGAAATTAGAAACCGTTTTCAAGATGAAAATATTTCTCTATCTCTACCAAGTCAGCGAGTAGATAGATTTGATGAAAATATTGCCAATATTATTGGTGGTGGTCGCCAAAGTAGTTTGACATTTGCCCCAGAAGCAGGTACCCAAAGAATGCGGGATATTGTGAATAAGGGATTGACAAATGAGGAACTTTTACGAGGGGTCAAAACTGCTTATGACAAAGGTTGGGATAAGGTTAAGCTCTATTTTATGATTGGTTTGCCTGGAGAAACTGATGCTGATGTGTTGGGTATTGCCCAAACAGTTAATTGGTTACAGCAAGAATGTCGAGCTAAAGGCCGCAAAAAGCTACAGGTGACTTTGACCATCTCTAATTTTACCCCGAAGCCTCATACTCCTTTTCAATGGCATTCGGTTTCTGTAACTGAATTTGAACGTAAGCAAGAGTTACTAAAGGCAGAATTTCGAAGGATGAAAGGTATAAAAGCAAATTATACCGACGTCCGTCTCTCAGCAATGGAGGATTTTCTGGGTAGAGGCGATCGCCGTTTAGCATCCGTAATTCGGAGTGCTTGGGAGCAAGGGGCCGGAATGGACTCTTGGTGGGAAAGTTTAGATAGAGCTTTTGCAGCATGGAGTGATGCTATTGCAGAATCAGACTTGAGTTGGAAATACCGTCAGGTAGAAAATGGTGAGTGGAATGTATTTAAAAATACAGAAAATAATCATGAGATATGCAGAGAACAAGAAATTAATTCTCTACTTGACCAACCCCTACCTTGGGATCATATAAATACAGGAATTGATAAAAATTGGCTCAAAGAAGATTTGCAAAAAGCTTTGGGAGAAGCAACTGTCCCTGACTGCTCCTTTGCAGCTTGTTCTCATTGCGGTGTTTGTGGTCCCGATCTAGGCCATAATATTGTGGTTTTACCACCACCAATTCCCAAATTTATGGGTCAGTTTGTCCCTAATCAAAATAGAGTACAACGTCTGCGAGTCTGGTTTGGGAAATTAGGAGAAATGGCCTTAGTAAGTCATCTAGATTTAGCCAGGTTATTCGCTCGTGTCGTTCGTCGGAGCGATATACCTATTGCTTTTACCGGAGGATATCATCCAAGTCCACGGATTGTTCTAGCTAGTGCTTTATCTCTAGGGGTAACCAGCACAGGGGAAATGGTAGATTTTGAGTTGACAGAAATAATAGATGTGGTAGTATTTCAGAATAAACTGGAGAGTCAATTGCCAGTTGGTGTACCTATATATAAGGTAGAAGAGGTAGAAGTTAAGAGTCCTTCTTTATCTCAGACATTGGAAAAAGCAGAGTATATTTTGAGGGTCAGGAAAACTAATGATTCTGCAAAAGATTTGATACAAGACTGCAATACTATAAGAGAAGTTGAGGGGAATGACTGTTCTAACCTAAATTGGCAAGGGTGGGTAGAGGAAATTAAAAATAGGAAATCAATTCTTTGGGAACAAAAAACAAAGTCTGGTAAGGTAAAAGTTGTTAACTTACGCGATCGCTTGTTTGAATTAGAGTTTTTAGAGTATTCAACAACCTTAAATTCTTGCTTCCCAAAGTCTTATGAGTCCAATTGGAATTATGAAACTAATGGTATTATTCGTTATGTAGGAAGCTATCAGAACGATGGAACTTTACTAAGACCACAAAATATAATTTATATGCTGGAACAAGTCAGCAACCTAGAGTTTGAATTGGTGCATACTCATCGGCAAAAGTTGTTTTTGAGGTAACAAAATTTAAGAGGAATCTATCAAGAGAGTATCCGTAAGTAAAGTATTAAATTATGGTATTGGTTAGGTATGGAAAGTGCAAAAATAAAAGGCAGAAATTTATAGTTAAACTCATATGGTGAGCTGCTGTAGTTTACCCTAACCTATCAAAATCTCAGCTTTGATATATCAACTTTGAGGATTCTTTAGTATTTATTTTATAGATATCTTACAGAACTTATCGGCTATTAGAATTAATCAGTTTATTTATGCAAATCTTTTTTCCATAATTTCATAAGGTTTTATAGCTTGGTAAAAATTCCGAGAAGAATCATTAGCTCAAACTGATGATTCAATAAGTGTAGGTTTCAGTATCAAAACTGTTGCTGCGTTAGGAACGTTGCATAAGGGGGTTCCTACATGCTCAAAAATATAGATTAAAAATCTTTGAAACAACCAATTAAGAAGCATCTATTGCTGAGTAAGTCATTATCTGAAAAATCCTTAGGTTCTAAACGGTATGGAGAAGCTAGATTGAAAGTTGCTCAAATTTTAAGTCAACTTAAATATATAACAACAGACTTTCTGCACAAATTATCAATAAGTATAGTCATTTTAATTTAGATTGAGACAAGTCTTTCTTGCTATAACTCGCGTTTGGTGCAGAAAAAGTTTTCCATCTTTATTTGAAATGACTATATCATTAACTACAACCAGATAATTATACTGGAACGTTCAAACTTTTCTATAATGATCAGGACTTACGCAGTGCTGCTATATATAGTGTATTTTTGATAATTATCTTAGATATTTACACTACAGTTAGTGCCTTTTCGTAAGTCCTGATGATGAAGAAGCGGTACGAGCCCCCTACGACGACAGTCACAAGGGAACGTACAGTAGAACAAATTATCCACAGCAATTAGGGTTATGGGTAGGGGACAATTCCGAACATCTCTATAAAGAAAGTCGGAAAAATGGGGTCTTGACTTTAGGGTAATTATATAAATGAGAGCCAACATCTCAAACCCACTTTTGTTGTAGGTTGTTAGGTGAAAAGTTAGACCTTTCAGTTAGAAAATGGTTTGGTCTCAACTGTAGTAGTAAAAACTAACATGATGAAAATGCAGCCATAAATACATCAGTCACTCCTTAGGTACGCTTCCTTCGGAGAGTCTGTTTATTGCACAAGAGCTTTGTTTTTCATGTCCCATAACGAAACGCTTTTCATATCGTGAAGGGAAAGCAAAATGGACACAAAAAAAGCGGACGTGGAAGGAAGGGTCAGACTACCGCCAAGGTAGCAGTGCCCTGTTTTAGCGCAGCACATGGGTTACGTAAAACGTCAACTCACCGAAGAGCTTCCGCTCAGTAGGAACCCCGTGGCTTGAGGCCGGGGAAGATATCAAAACGCCACATTCTTATCTATTAATAGGGAAGGACTTGGTAACCAAGTCTGCACAGGAGGAAATTGAATGCCGAAGCAAATAATTATAGCTGAACACTACAGAATTGCCGCCGTATTTTCTGAAGACCAAATACAAGAACTTGTTGTTGCTAAAGGTAGCCATCAAGTCAGTGATATCTATCTCGGAATAGTAGAAAATGTAATACCTGGAATAGATGCAGCTTTTGTCAACATTGGAGATCCTGAACGTAATGGATTTATTCATGTCAGTGATTTGGGCCCATTGCGATTGAAACGCTCCTCTGGTGCAATTACGGAGCTACTTACACCCCAACAAAAAGTCCTGGTACAAGTGATGAAAGAACCCACTGGTACAAAAGGACCACGTTTAACAGGTAATATAACCCTACCAGGTCGTTATTTAGTCTTGATGCCTTATGGACGAGGTGTAAACCTGTCCCGACGCATCCGTTCTGAGAGTGAACGAAATCGCCTCAGAGCATTGGCAATCTTAATTAAACCAGCAGGTATGGGCCTATTGGTCCGTACTGAAGCAGAGGGAATGGAAGAAGAAGCGGTTCTGGAAGATTTAGAGGTTTTACAACAACAATGGGAAGTAATCCAAATTGAAGCTAATTCCAACAGAGCACCTGCACTACTAAATCGTGATAATGACTTTATTCAAAGGGTACTACGAGATATGTATAGTACCGATGTGAATCGAATTGTAGTGGACTCCAATGAGGGAACTAAGCGAGTCAAGCAACATTTGCTGAACTGGAATGGGGGTAAACCATTACAAGTTTTGATTGACCATCATAACGATCGCATTCCTGTCCTAGAATACTTCCGGGTAAATGCAGCCATTAGAGAAGCTCTCAGACCAAGAGTAGATTTACCTTCTGGTGGTTATGTTATTATCCAACCGACTGAAGCACTAACCGTTATAGATGTAAACTCTGGTTCTTTTACACGCTCTGCTACAGCCCGGGAAACTGTACTTTGGACAAATTGTGAAGCAGCTACGGAAATAGCCCGTCAGCTACGCCTGCGTAACATTGCGGGAGTTATTATTGTTGACTTTATTGACATGGACTCACGACGAGACCAACTGCAAGTTTTAGAACATTTTAATCAAGTTCTTAAAGCTGACAAAGCTAGACCTCAGATAGCTCAATTGTCAGAATTGGGCTTAGTTGAATTGACTCGCAAACGCCAAGGTCAAAATATATATGAGCTATTTGGTCGTACATGTCTTACTTGTAATGGATTAGGACATTTAGTTCATTTACCTGGTGAATCTGAAGTATCTGTTGGGGACGTTAATTCGTCTGTGGCTACTCGAAATATAGATGTTGAACAAGTAACTAGACCTGCAGCTGTTCCTCCTCCAACTTTGGTGGGTGTAGCTCAAAACTATCCTTGGGATACGAAACAAGGATATCAAGAAGTCGAGAATGCTAATAATGCTCCTGATTTAGAATTGTTGAATCATCCTAGTTACCAGGAAACTCGTCGTCGCCGTCGCCGTCGAGTAGGGATTAATGAAACGATACAGGATGAGACTTTGGAATTGGAGGAAAGAGAATTAGGCTCGAGAATGGAGTATCCTATACTTTCGGAGGGATATTCCCTTACAACTTCTAATCGACGCGACCGAAGAGAGATAATTAGACCCATTACTGAAACTCCAGAAGTAGTAACAGTAAAAATGACATCTGATGAGCAAGATGTGTATGCTTTGATGGGAATTTCTCCATTAACACTTTTAGAAGAGGGAATTGTAAAAAGTTCTAAGTCAATAATTATTTCTATTAGGCAACCAGGGGAAGGAGAGAATCATTTGAGCAGCACAACCCTCAAAAAGGAAGAAGTTGAACTTGAATCAGTAGTAAATGATCACGAAAGTGATGATGATGATCGGGAATTAGATGATTTTAATTCATCAGTTTCTTTCGATAAAGGTGATGATTTTGATGTTGGTGAGGAACACTATCACTACGACTTAGAGTTGAGTGATTCAGATGTTGATTTGAACTCTGATAGTAATGACTCTGATGATTCTGGGCCAATTCGTCGTCGTCGTCGTCGTTCCTCTGCTGTAACTGTGGAAGATTAAACAGAAATTTGGACTTTAATCGGAAATGGTGAATTATCCTGATTTAATTATTGGCGATCCATCCTCACTTCTAACTGCTGGTGTGGATGAAGTGGGGCGTGGGGCATTATTTGGACCAGTAGTAGCAGCAGCGGTAATTTTGCCAGAAGAGGTTTTGGATGATTTGGTTAGTAGTGGGGTAACAGATAGTAAAAAGCTGACGGAAAAACGTCGTTGTCATTTGGCTTTTCTGATTCGGACAGTGGCTTGGGATTGTCAGATTGGTATTGCTTCTGTGGGGGAAATTGACCGTTTGAATATTCTGAAGGCTTCTTTATTGGCCATGAAGCGGGCTGTTTTGAGGCTCAAGTTGAGGCCCGATTTGGTTTTGGTTGATGGGAATCAAGAGATTAGAGATTTATTTATACCTCAAAGGGCTATTATTCAGGGGGATAGTAAGTGTTTAGCGATCGCTGCTGCGAGTATTGTGGCTAAGGTTTGGCGTGATACTTTGATTATGTGTTTAGGGGAAAAATACCCTGTTTATGACTTGACTAAAAACAAAGGTTATGCAACCAAAAAACATAAGCAAGGAATAGCAAATTACGGGGTGTCACCTCAGCATCGTCTTTCATTTAGTCCTTGTCAACCTTCCTTAGGTGCACTAAGAAATTAACCCCCCTTTCCCCTTTTAAAAGAGGAGATTAGAAGCAGGGTCGGATGACCATTACCTCCTAAGTTCCCAATACGAAACTACATTTCGTATTTCTTAACATTAAATTGATAAGTTTTATTGAGCTATCACCCCGAATTCTTTCCCTGAAAGCCTTATAGTTATGGGCATTGATTTTCACTATCATAAATAATTGTAACTAACTTTCTCATAAAAAATTAGTTATTGATATTATAGTCGTTTTAATTAAGATTGAAACAAAAAATTGAGTATAATAAAATTAAGTCAACTAGAAACTATTTTGAACTATGCCTTACAGTTTAGACTTAAGACAAAAAGTAATAAATTTTGTAGAAAATGGCAGTACGATATAGTGTCTCATTATTATTTAAAATAACTATAAGTTCTAAAATGAAGATTTTTTCTATAAGTCTATTTGAAAATGTAAATATATATAAAGATATGTGAAGATCTGCGGAATGTCGGACACGAACTAAATTTGATAGGAGCAAGAATGTCCTAACTTTCCTAACAACTATAGTTATTCCGAATAAGAGTGGGATACTTTTTCAGCTAAAACCCTTTCACAGCAAAAAGATTTTGTCTCAATCTAAATCAGAATGACTATATCATAACCAATGTGGCCTGTCTTGAGCTTGATAATTTACTTTAAAATTTACAGTTTCTCCAAGGGATAAATTAAAGTTAGAATCATAATTTCCAGGGATAGTGGGAATTAATCTTTTATTGTTTTGTTCCATAGGAAAGTCTTGGAGTAAAGAATAACCATAAGAAAGAAAAATATCAAATAAAAATTATTGGATATTTTGAAGTTAATTAGTAACTTGTATTCTGCGGAAAAATCTATAAAATAAACAGCTTTTAGATTTAGAAAGTATTGAGCTTGATTAATATTTATTGGAATTTTTGAGGAATTGATTTTGAGATATTTATTGAGATTTATCCTACTTTCAATTTCAACTTATTTATGATCAACCCACTGATAGTATATAGATGCTGACAACGCTTTTCAAATTGATGAATTACATCGCCATAACCAAAACCTTGTAGGGAGGTTGCATAACAGAAATGCGTTTCATGTCGCGTAGCGAAACGTCCCTAAACGCTACATCCCTACTGTGGTCTACCGATATTAAAACTGCTATATTGTACTATATAAAAAACTTTTAGGACTATTTTTAGAGATGATGGCCTGCCAAAACTACAGCAATTATGCTAAGGATTACTAAGAGTTAAACAAAGAAAAAATTATATCACTAGCAATATTAAAACTAAAATTAGATGGGGTAAACTTTTAAGTAAAGTTGAATATTTAGAAGCCAATTCATTAATCAAAATATTGACTTCTGATTATTGGCAATAACGGCAATATAAATTTATAATTACTATTCCTAATCCCTCAAAAAATTATGAGAATAATTAATTTCAATGATACTTCGAGAGCTTGATTACTAAATTAAATTAATTCTTGTAGATGGGCAATATCGGTTACATTGGGAATGCCTTGACTAGATGGCCACATATTTCAGTTATTAGTCTATTTAAGCATTCGGCTTAAAACATTGGATTTGATTTTTTTCATCACCTTAAAAAGCCATCCCTTATAAGGAACTTCTGAAAAGCTTGTGTCAAGCAAGGCAAAAGGTAGAAAGAGTATAGTATAGTCGTTTTAATTAAGATTGAAACAAAAATTGAGTATAATAAAATCAAGTCAACTAGAAACCATTTTGAACTATGCCTTACAGTTTAGACTTAATACAAAAAGTAATAAATTTTGTAGAAATGGCGGTACGATTACCAAAGGAGCTCATACATTTGGGATAGGAAGAGCTTGGATATATAGATGGTTATCTCGCTCAAAATTGTCAGCGACTAATGTAAAAAGTCGTCAAAGAAAATTAGATTGGAAAGAATTAGAAAAAGATGTAAAACAAAATCCAGAGTCGAGCATTGTCAGACATAGCTAAAAAAATTGGAGTTAATTCTATAGCTATATTTTATGCTTTAAAAAAAATGAATTTTTCTTGAAAAAAGAAACAACTTCGTTAACTTTTTAAATGAATAAATAATCAGCTCAGATGATGGATAAGAGTGAATTGGCGATCGCTACGTCCCAAACTCAAAATCCCATTCTTTTTTAATTGAATTATTATTCAACTTATTGTCTCAAATAATTACTATATCTACTATTAAGCTTACTTATCATCCCGTGAGTTCAAATAGACAGGCATAAATCCTAACATATAGAGCAGTCGAAGCATAGGTGAAGAAATCAATCCCGGTTTATGAGTAAATCCGTGATAGAGAGAGTGTCCTAAGCTTTTGTTCCATAGCTATATGCGCCATTAATTTCGGAAAAATTGATTAAGTTCTATTCTTGAAAAGCAAATAAACATAAGATATTTATACTGAAAATAAATTAGAATAAAAAACTATGATTGATTCTAGCTCTTCTGCTCTATCCTATCTATTGGATAACAATTATAATCAATTTACTATACCTGTAAACTTCCTAACTCCATATTTAGCAGGTCTACAAGCCTTAGATGGAAATGATACGATAATAGGCTCACTAAGCCCTGAACTAATTAATGGCAATCAAGGTAACGATAATATTTTTGCTGGAGGTGGTTCTGATACTTTACGAGGTGGCAAAGGTAATGATTTTATTCAAGCTAACCAAGGTAACGATCAAGTTTTTGGAGATTTGGGTAACGATACAATTTATGGAGAAACCGGAAATGATACGATTTATGGAGGAAAAGGAGATGATGTTTTATTAGGAGGAAATGGTGATGATATAATTTACGGGGATTTAGGAAGAGATACATTAATTGGAGAAGTAGGAAATGATACATTTGTTTTACGAAATTCACAAAATAATAACAGTTTAGATACAGCAGATATTATTGATGATTTTAATCCTAATTTTGACAGTATTCAAATCCCAACTAACTTAACAGAAAATGACATTCTATTAATAGAAGATTTTCCTACAGGAGATACATTAATTCAAGTTCAGACAAACGGTTCAATACTAGCAAGAGTTCAAGAAATATCTGATACAAACCTTATTAAAAGTCGCTTAATTTTTGGATATAACGCAAATGCTAATGAATTTCTACAAACCGTTACTAGTTCTGTAAGACCAATTTTTAATAATATTTTTGGATATGGTTTAGTGGATGCCTCAGCAGCAGTGGCCAGTGCCATTGGGAGTACTCCTTTCCCAGAAGTTCCTGACGTAGGAGAAAATCAATGGGGAGTTAACTTAGTGAAAGCACCCGAAGTTTGGAATCAGGGCTTTCAGGGGAATGGTGTAGTAGTAGCCGTCATTGATAGTGGTGTAGACTATACCCATCCAGAATTAACAGGCCAAATCTGGAAGAATAGCGGTGAAATTCCCAACAATAATATTGATGATGATGTTAATGGCTATGTGGATGATGTCCAGGGTTGGGATTTTCTTGATAATGATAATGACCCAAGAGATGAAAAAGGTCATGGAACTCACATTGCAGGAACCATCGCTGCCAAGAGAGATGGAATAGGGACAACTGGAGTAGCTCCAAACGTCCAGATTATGCCTCTCAGGGTACTCAATGATCAAGGAGAGGGCAAAGTTAGTGATAGTATAAAGGCCATTCGTTATGCTGTTAATAATGGAGCAAATGTGATTAACTTTAGCTCTGGTGGAAGAAATGCAGTTAGCAGTGAAATTGAAGCTATTCGTTATGCTACCCACAAAGATGTTGTATTTGTTTCTGCTGCTGGTAATGATAGTTTAAGTAGTCCTGATTATCCAGCCAAATTAGCTGATGAACTGGGAATTGCAGTTGGGTCAGTGGAGGGAAATGGGAAATTTTCTTCTTTCTCCAATAAAGCTGGAAACCAACCATTAGATTATGTCGTTGCCCCAGGGGGAGATGGTTTTCCCGAAGATGCAGAAGATATTTATGCCCCTGTACCTCCTTCAATAACAGGTAATTTATATAGTTTCTTTACAGGTACTTCTATGGCAACACCCTATGTTACAGGTGTAGTAGCTTTAATTAAACAAGCTAATCCAAATTTGTCTGTTGAGGCCATTGAAAATATAATTATTAATACTGCTAACTCTGTAGTTGTGATTGTTTAATTTAGACTACTGAGAAAAATAGGAAACTAGGTGGGACTATCGTGGTCACAATATTTAATCTTTCAATTCACAGATTTTTCTAAAATTCCTACATATAGGCACAAAAATACCTAAGCGTAGCACTAAGTCTTTTGGCTAGGACAAAAAATTTAGCTAGTAGGGGAATAGGGAATAAGCATTGAGGCCATAGAGAAATGTCCTAACATATTTGCGTAGGGCTATAAGAGGCAAAAAATTGTCCTTGTCCAAAATTAGTCATCTTTTTCACAACCAAAGTTGCCCTCTATTTCGCCATAGGCTTTATGATCATGACTGTGTGTGGTGTGAAGTGAAGGAGTAAGATGACTGCTGATAGCCAATTCATCTCTGGCAAAGTAATTAGAGGATTTACAGGGCGAGCTTTTCAGCCTTTCCTCTCCAGAGATAAACAAAAAAGTCAAATTCATCAAGTCCTAGAAATAGGATTTTCCAAGCGATTGTTCGATATCCTATTTTCTCTATCTGTTCTTATATTGTTTGCCCCTGTTTACATTTTGATAGCTTTACTAATTACATTGAGCTCACCAGGCTCAATCTTCTATATTCAAGAAAGAGTAGGTCAAAATAGAAAGCTATTCCGTTGTTTAAAATTTAGAACCATGGTGCAAAATGCAGATGAAATGTTAGGAGAAATCATGGCAACTTGTCCTGATCTGCGTCAAGAATTTCAGAAGAGTTTTAAATTAAAACATGACCCTCGGATTACATGGATTGGTAGATTTCTGAGAATAACAAGTTTGGATGAATTTCCTCAATTTTGGAACGTTTTGAAGGGTGACATGAGTGTAGTAGGGCCAAGACCATTAGTCCTTGAAGAACTACCAAAATACGGTCATCATATGGATAAAATTCTTACTATCAAACCAGGTATCACTGGTCTATGGCAAGTTTCTGGTCGTAATGATATCCCTTACCCTAAGAGAGTTCAAATAGACCTTTACTATGTAAACTTCAGAAATTTTTGGATAGATATATGGATCATGTTTAAAACAATTGGCATTGTTATTTTTCCAAAAAACAACGGTGCTTACTAATCCTGAGTAATTAGGACTAAGAGATTTCAAATTATCTGAAGCTATTGTAGGGTTAGAGGTTAGTGGTATTTTGACAAGTATTCTACCTCTAACCCAAATTTATGACTTGGAATATATAGACATTAGTTTTGTAGTAGAAGTTTAGCTAGAAGTATTGCTGAAAACTGATAATTCAGTAGTTATAGATTTAGGAATTAAAACTTTTGCTACTGTAGGGACTTTCGCATTTTTGTTATGCAACGTCCCTACATGGTAAAAAAATTGGTGCACCAAAACCACTAAAGAAACGAATGCTCGAAGTACCCAAAACTAAGCAAGTCATTATCTAAAAAAAACTAAGGGTTCTAAAGGATATGAAAAAGCTAGATAGCAAACTGAAAGATACAAGGAAAGATTTTCTACACAAATTATGGTCATTTTAATTGAGATTGAGAGAAGTATTTCTTGCTATAACTAGGTTTCAGCATAAAAAGTTTTCCAATATAATTTAAAATTACTATATCTACTGAAATAATTGGTGAAAACCAAACAATTGTTTTAGAGATTAGACAAGTTTCTGGAATGGTTAATAATCGGAAATTATCGAGAGGTATTTTCTGAAGAACGGCATCAGAAAATTCCGGACATCTCTAGAATAGATTTTTAGAAAAATACGGTGCGCTCTAAGAGTATACTTTATTAGGTCATAACTTGAGTTTTCTTAAAAGTTTGAAATTTGAGATTTAATAAGGACTTTATTTCTTCAATGTTCCTCAAATTATGACCTTGTTCAGTATAATTAGCCGTTGAGAACCCGCATCCCAAACTTGCTGTTGTTGTGGATTTAAACGTGGAAAATTAAATTCATTAATTCGTGAGTGGGAATGTCGTAGATTGTAGGGTTAGATATGATGGAGACGAAGGTGGGCATACCGAGACAAAAAACGGACAGCTCCGCCAGCATAAGACTACTGCCAAAGTAGCAGCAGCCTGTGAGATGTCAACCCCCTACGGGGCTTAGGCTCCCTGCGAGACCCAGTGCCTTTAGGCTGGAGAGGACGTCAAAGACTACTATTGATCGTTTTTCTATGAAACACCGAAGCTAGAGTCCAAAACTCAAAATAGATTGTTGCTCAGTTAAGTGTAATGATAAGTGTTATGGTCAAAAAATGTTATGTTATGAAACGTTACCTGTGAAAAAAATCAACTCAAGACTCCCCCTAGAAGGGCGAGGCTTTAAACCCAATTTTTCGGTAAATATTAACTACAATGAGTGAAAGGAAACGAGCGCTAATTACTGGTATTACTGGTCAAGACGGTTCATATTTAGCTGAACTTTTACTTGAAAAAGACTATGAGGTTCATGGTATTATCAGACGTAGTTCTAGCTTTAATACAAATAGGATAGAACATATATATCAAGATTTTCATAATCCAGATGCTAGATTATTTCTCCATTATGGAGACTTAACTGATGGGACTACTCTACGTCGAATACTTGAAGCAGTTAAGCCATTAGAAATATACAACTTGGGGGCTCAGTCTCATGTGAGGGTTAGCTTTGATTCTCCGGAGTATACAGTCAATACAGTGGGAATGGGCGCCCTACGTTTACTTGAAGCAATTAGAGACTATCAGCAACGTACTGGAATTGAAGTTCGTTTCTATCAAGCTGGGTCTTCGGAAATGTTTGGTAAAGTTCAAGAAGTACCTCAAAAAGAAACTACACCTTTTTACCCCCGTAGTCCTTATTCTTGTGCTAAGGTTTATGCCCACTGGCAAACAATCAATTATCGAGAGTCATACAATCTATTTGCTTGTAATGGTATATTATTTAACCATGAAAGTCCTCGTCGAGGCGAGACTTTTGTAACTCGTAAAATCACTTGTGCTGTAGCTAGGATTTTAGCAGGTAAACAGAAAAAACTTTATCTTGGTAATTTGGATGCCAAACGAGATTGGGGATATGCAAAGGATTATGTTCGAGCTATGTGGATGATGCTACAGCAGAAGGAAGCAGATGATTATGTGATTGCTACTAATGAAACTCATTCTATTAAAGAATTTCTAGAAATAGCATTTGCTTATGTAAATTTAAATTGGCAAGATTATGTGGAGTTTGACCCCCGTTATCTACGTCCTACGGAGGTTGATTTGTTAATCGGTGATTGTACAAAAGCACGAGAAAAGTTAGGTTGGAAACCATCAGTTACATTTACAGAGTTGGTATATTTGATGGTTGATTCTGATATTAAGGCTTCGGAAAAAGCTGATACTATTACTAATGTTTTTGATTAAAAAATTTTGGCTAAATTATTAATCAGGGTTTAACTATTGAGGTTATATTTAACTTTTTTTTGACATGATATAGTAATCCCAAATAGGTTGTGACAGTTCCCAAAATAGAAATCAACTCCGAAACTATTGCCCATTGACTATTGCCCCTAAACCTCTATCCTAAAAAGTGGTAAAATTTTGGGTACAAATAAAATAGGATTGCTATAGCAGTCCGCGTATAGGTGGCAACAAATCAAAAAGTAAATGAAACTTTTAAAGGTCTTACCTATTCTCTGTTCCTTATTTCCTGTTCCCTAAAAACCAGTAGGATTTTTGCCACAAACACTCATAGGATTGCTATATAGTGTTTTTAGTTTTTTTTGCACTATCAAAGTCAATAAACTTTATGATGGAGAAGTATGATACTACCTCTTTTGGTTAGGACAGTAAATTTGGGTGTGAATAAATAGAAAATAGGGAAATTTCATACACCTATTTGCGTGGTCCTGTAGCTAGGGCTTGGTGAAATATTTCTGAAAACAGTTGATTTGTTATTTGAAGAATGTTGATTATAATTTTTTATTATCATTATTCGTTTAAATATAAGTTAAAATAATTAAATAGGTCGCAAAAACAGTTTTTTCTCTAAAAAAGTACAAAAAAAGAGAAAAAGCCTCTTTTTAGAGGGTGGGGTATGTTGATTACTAAAAAAGTAATTGGGATGGCAGTCATAGCAGTTTTCACTAATATAAAATGCAGAGATTCTGGCTTAAAGTCGGAAGACAAAGGGCAGAAGTTTTGTAGTGATGAAATGAAAACGGCTATAAAAAAATTACTCTTCTATGTTTCTGGGACTAAAAATAGAGTTTCAGTCTAAGAAATGATATTTAGGCTGTTGATTCTGACTCCATACTCCTGGGTTATGACTCCTTGAAACACTCTCAGTGTTTGTCGCGAAAATTCTGGTATTTTATCTTACAAATAAGCTGCTGCCAGTATATCTCAGACAGCCTTAAACTTTGCAGGAATTTTGAAAATTGGTATAACAAAATTCCTGTGTTTTTATGGTTTCGATTTGAATCTACAATACATGAAAGCTAAAGTCTGATTAGTATAATTTCGGAGATTTTTGATGAGTAAATTGGAGTTAGAAAACAAAAGAATTTTAGTAACAGGTGGAGCTGGTTTTCTTGGACGCCAAGTTGTAGATCAACTTCATAGAGCAGGATCTAATCCTGATAAGATTACTATACTGCGATCGCGTGATTGTGACCTTCGGACTCTGGAAGCTTGCCAAAAAGCTGTTCAAGAACAGGATATTATAATTCACCTTGCTGCTCATGTGGGGGGTATTGGCCTAAATAAGGAGAAACCTGCTGAGTTATTTTACGATAATTTGATGATGGGAGCACAATTAATTGACTGTGCCCATAGAGCAAATGTAGAAAAATTTGTTTGTGTAGGTTCAATATGTGCTTATCCTAAATTTACTCCAGTTCCTTTTAAAGAAGAAGACCTTTGGAATGGTTATCCAGAAGAAACTAATGCTCCTTATGGTATTGCTAAGAAAGCTCTTTTAGTTCAACTGGATGCTTATCGTCAACAGTATGGTTTTAATGGGGTCTATCTGTTACCTGTTAACTTGTACGGGCCTGAAGATAATTTTGATCCCTTGAGTTCCCATGTAATTCCTGCTTTAATTCGGAAAGTACATGAAGCTCAAGTCAGAGGAGATCAAAAATTACCTGTTTGGGGTGACGGTAGTCCGAGTCGTGAATTTTTATACTCTACAGATGCGGCCAGAGGAATTGTCATGGCAACTCAACTTTACAATGAATCTAATCCTATTAATTTAGGAACTAATCATGAAGTAAAAATTCGTGATTTAGTAGAGTTAATCTGTCAGTTAATGGATTTTGAGGGAGAGTTAGTTTGGAAGACTGATAAACCTAATGGTCAACCTAGGCGATGTTTGGATACAAAAAAAGCAAAGGAAAAATTTGGCTTTGTTGCTGAGGTAGATTTTAAGCAAGGGTTGAAGAATACAATTGAATGGTATCGCCAAAATGCTGATTGAGCTTCAGGACTTACGCAGGAACACTATATATACTCATTCCGAATAAGAATGGGATACTTTTTCAGCTAAAAACCCTTTCAAAGCAAGAAAATCTTGTCTCAATCTAAATCAGAATGACTATATGGTGAAAAAAATTATCATTTTCAAGATATTGCCACTACAATTGCCGTTGCGTAAGTCCTGGAGCTTAAAGGTATCAAGACGAGTTTAATTAAATATCAACAAATATCAACAAATATTGTCCAATCCGTAATAATCTACAACGCAATAGGGCAGTAAGAAAATGCATTATTAGATCTATACAGCTAGTAGATTTATTGTAAATTAACTATTAGAGCTTGGGATAAATCATTTGATAAAAGTAGTCGGTAACTTCGTTTTTGATTGAAAGCTGCAAGTAGAGAGGCTTGTAGTTAGCTCTGCAAGGTTCAAGGTAGACATTGCTTGAGTAGATTTGTCTACAAAATTAGTAACTATAGACTTTATTCTAATCAATTGATATATTGGAGGGCTGGGGGTAATTTACTTTCCAGCTTTTCTATATATAAAGGCTTTTATAGTTAAAATATACTACAAGATAAGATTATCAAATTGTACTGTGCACAGACACAGGTTCTGCATTTTAGTTATTGTAGCTACCCTAATATAGTTTATGGATTATACCCCCAACTGTAAGAGGGTATTTTTTCATGTTACAGTCGTGAGTGAATAAGGGAAGGGATTAAACCATGGGACAAGTCTGCTTTGAACCAGGATTTGGTATTAGAACTTCTAATAAATTCAGTTGAGAGTGAAATAGGTACTGAAGTTATTTTCAAAGCTCTTTGGAATGGAAAATTTTTAAGTTGCGAAAATATGTTAGTATCTAAGTTTATTAGGTTTCCTAGGTTGAGTAAATTTTAACTATACTAAGAAAATTTTTTCTAACATAAATCCTAAGAATTATATGAAAACCTTAGCCTCAAGGGCGAGGGCATGATCTTGAACAGGGTATAGTTACATGAGAAAAAATTTAGGATAAAATACCCATATCTAAGGTTATAGAAATGGTCGATCAGAATCTCCTGGAAAAAATTAGTAAACTTCTAGCTCTTGCCAGTTCACCTAATGAACATGAAGCTGCATTAGCAGCAGAAAAAGCAGCAGAATTATTGGCTAAACATAATTTATCTGTAGCAGATTTAGGACAAGACAAAGATGAGGATATTACTAAGAGTATTGTTGATAAAACAGGTCGTTATGTCACTTGGAAAATGTGGATTTTAGCAGGAATTGCTAATGCTAATGGATGTCAAGCAATGCGTTCTACTTACAGTGGTGAAATGAGAGTTGTAGGGACAGAGACTAATATTACAGTTTCTCAGTCCCTTTACGAATATTTAATTACTGTAGTTGATAAATTAGTTAAAAAACATAGAGGTAAGGGAAGAGTTTTTATTAATGCATTTCGGGTGGGGTGTGCAACTAGATTAAGACAGAGATTAGAGCTGCGACGAAAATATATGGAGGAAAAGGGTATAACTGCTGATGATGATTATGATTCAATATCTGCATCTGCTATAGTTGTGCGTTCGATGTTTGAAAAACATGCTTCAGCTATTCAAGCATATTTGAAGCTTGAAGGTGTGCAGTGTAAAACTCAGAAATCAATTGAGGTTAATAATGATTTGGGTTTTTCCTTTGGGTATATTGCTGGAGAAAAAGTCAGTTTGAATTATTGGAATCAAAATTTACATAAAGATAAATTCATCAAACAGTTAACTATAAAGTAAAGGTATAATAATTAACACATAAGTTATTACTCACTAGCTTTTTTGCATCTTACTCTCTGATTATAAGGGTGGTTACTCTCAAAAAAATTACATTAGATAAAATCTTAAAGGAAAAGATTGGAGATGCTTGATCTTAGATAGTGTAAGTGTTAAAGTTTTATGAGTAAATATTTTAACGTAAATGGAGAAGATGGTTAAGACAACAACAGAAAAATCAAATACTTCAGAACAATCAAATACTCAATTAATTGGTAAAGCATTGTTGAAAAAAGTTAAAGATCTTTCACATAAGTCAAAGAAAGATACTGCTATCGCTTGTGGGTATTATACAACTACAAAAGATCAGCAGAAGCGAGTCAACCTTGGCAAGTTCTACGATGCAATTTTACAAGCAAAAGGGGTAAAATTATATGAGAGGGATACTAAAGATGGAAGAGGGCGTGCGCCGACTTATCGTGCTTGTGTTCATAAAAATGGACAGTTGGTAATAGGAGCTAACTATACAGATGAAATGGGATTAAAGCCAGGAGATGAATTTTTTATCCAGTTAGGACATAAACATATTCATCTCAGGCAGATTAATACTGAAGTTAAAACAGAATATAAAAATAATGAGGAAGAATAGATGAGTTAGGTGGTGGATGGTTATTATCTCCAAATCTCGCAGTATAACTGTATAACTAACCTATATATGTCAAAATGCTGCAAAAAACTAGAGTTATTTACAGTATTTGAAGTCTAGTTTTTGGCAGCAAATGCATTTTTATCAATACATCGCATTCATTGGTATCTGAAGTATAGTAGCAGTGGCTTGAATGATGAATTTTGAAGTATCAAGTTAATGTTTAATTTGTGTTAGGGAAATTTATTAGAGTCACTAAAAAAAATGGGTTTGAAGCCTCACCACCCTTTTAGGGAAACTTTTTATTTATGAAAATATAGCAATCAGGAATGAGATGTGAGAAAATAATATAGAAGTAAATCTAGAGTAGCATGGAAGAATTAGATGTTTTTATTAAGTCGAATCCTGACCCCAGAGAGTTAAAACGAGCCA
>JAKQYE010000470.1 GCA_023356605.1 Trichodesmium sp. MAG_R02
TTTTATTTATCTACCGCCCCGAACTCTTTCCCTGAAAGCCTTATAGCTATGGGCATCAATTTTAACTGTCATAAATAATTGTAACTAATTTTCTCACAAAAAATTAGTTATTGATACAATTTATTGATATTAAGTTCTAGAATGAAGGTTTTTCCTATAAGTCTATTTGAAGATGTAAATTATAGATAAAGATATATGAATACCTGGGGAATATCCGCTAAATTACTGCTTCGAAAAGCAATACTCATAGATTGGATACTGACAATTAAATACACAGAAAATTTCTCAGTAACTACACTCACTAATAAACTTTGCCTAGGGTAGCTACTTTAACTTTTTTAACTAATTTTAGGGGTTCTAAAACTTTTTTATTATTAATCCAATTAACTGAACCTACTTCATCATTTCTTCCAAAAATTGAAGGACTCCATCTCTGTCTTAAAGGGAGCTCATCAGCTATACCTAAGGACGAGAAACTACAGACATTTGAAAGGATAAAAATAAGTATTATGGTAAATTTAAAGTAATTACAAATTTTCATTGAAAATATTTTAAAACTTTAGGGAGTAGGGAATAGAAAACAACCGATAAGTGAAACGAACTCACAGAAATTTTAAGATTTTCTCAATTAAAGTTTTCGGTTCCTTCTGGAAAAACATATGACCTCCCGAAAATTCATGTAAGGTAAAGTTACTAATAGTATACTGTTCCCATTGGGATAACTTTTGCAAGTTAACTTCCATATCATTTGTACCTCTAAAAGCAACAATAGGAAATTCTAAGGGTGCTTCAGGAAAATAAATATATTTTTCATTGAGAGTAAAGTCAGCTCGCAAAACAGGTAAAAACAATTTCATTAACTCTTGGTTTTGCAGAACTGCTTCAGGGGTACCACCGTATTCACGTAATGTGGAAATCAAAATATCGTTAGGTGCTTGATGACGTAGGTTATCAATAGGAATATGAGGAGGGCGGCGACCACAGACAAACAGATATTCAGGAATAGGAAGTTTTTCCCTGCGTAGTTTACGAACTATTTCAAAACTTATTAATGCACCGAGACTATGGCCAAAAAACACAAAGGGATATTCTTCAATGAAGGGTGACAAAGCTTGAATTAGGGAAGACAATAGGTCATCCCATTTTGTAATCAGGGATTCTTTTATTCGAGTTTCTCTTCCTGGTAGTTGTATGGCGCAGAGCTCTATATTTGAAGGCAAGTATTTTCCCCAGAAGCGAAACAAGGTAGCACCAGCAGCAGAAGGGTGAAAACAGAATAAACGTAGTTTAGGTTGAGGACAAGGTTGAAATATTTTTATCCAAGGAGAAGAAATATTAGTGTTATTCACCAGAATTATTTATTAGTAGAAAGTTGGTATAAAAAAAATATGGCTATTAAATTGTTAATTGCTTAGAGCAGCTAACTGCTTTAACATTTGCCTTAAACTATCTCGCCAGTACGAAGGATAGTGTCCTAAGACTTTTGAAATTTTACCACTATTCAAAACTGAAAAGGCAGGTCGTTGTGCTGGAGTTGGATACTCAGCAGTAGTAATAGGAACTACTCGTTTTACCTCTAAAGGAAAACCTAGTTGTTTTGCTTCCTCAAAAATAGTCATGGCAAAATCATACCAACTAATAGCTCCACTATTTGTATAGTGATAAGTTCCATAGGTTTGGGAATTAAGATGAGGAATAATTTGAGCGATCGCCTCTGCTAAGTCTCCGGTCCAAGTTGGGCTACCTACCTGATCATAAACAACTCTTAATTCTTCCCTATCTTTACCCACCCTTAACATGGTTTTGACAAAGTTACCTTTTCCATAAGCTCCATAGACCCAAGCTGTTCTGATAATAATATGATTAGCTTCTGTTTCTCGAATTGCCTCTTCTCCAGCTAACTTAGATTGGCCATAAGTTCCGAGGGGGTTTGTCGAGTCGGTTTCTGTGTAGGGCGTACTTTGACTACCATCAAAAACATAGTCAGTAGAAATATGTATTAAGGTTGCTCCTAACTTTTTTGCCTCTTTGGCCATAATTCCAGGAGCAATACTATTTATAGCATGAGATAATCCTGGTTCCTTTTCAGATTTGTCAACTGCTGTATAAGCTGCGGCATTGATAATTAGTTCTGGTTTAACTTGGTCTATAAGTGTGGAGATAGCATTGGGGTCTGCTAAGTCTAAGTTGTTTCGCCCCACTGCTATTACATCTCCTATTTTTTTGAGAGGGGGTTGTAGTTGACTTCCTAGCTGTCCGTTAATACCAGTTAATAAGATTTTCATTTGTAATTTTTTGTAACTCAGTTTAGATTTTATTTGTATCACATTCGGAGGATAGGAATAGCGGTAGTCGTAAACAAGTCATGATTTTGCTCGTCTACCTTATAACAATTCAGGGAATGTATCAACCCAAATCCTTGCATTTGAGGATTACCGAAATAGCTAATATCCTTTCACAGAAGTCAAAAATCAAAAATAATATTTTCTAAAATATCAACTTTGACACTACAATAATTTCTGGCAATCATTACACATATAACATAGATAACTTCTAACTTCTAAGTTCTAATTTTTGACTTCTGACTTGCTAAGGGCATATCTTAAATGGGTATTAGCTTAAAAACTATTAGAAGAAATGATACTTGATGCCATGCACAATAAGGAAATACCATTTGAAACAGTCAGGACTTACGCAGGTACGCTATATGTAGCGTACTGTCGATATAAAATTCTCCATACTATAATTAGTTTTTTTTT
>JAKQYE010000471.1 GCA_023356605.1 Trichodesmium sp. MAG_R02
TGGTTTAGGATTTCCTAGTTTTCTTTTTAGTGTTTTAGCCTTTTTCATCACTATTCGTTACTTTACATTACGTCTAACAGTGAGTACGTCAGCTTTATAGCTTTTTTTACTCAATCCTACTGCTCCTAAAACCTACAACTTTGTATGTAGATTGACCAAGAATTGCTTCCTAGCTTCTCGACCTAATATTACTAGGATGTTCTAGGAGGGTTTTCTTGTTCCCTTATTCCTTTATTGCGACTGATTTAGCGGGGTAAATTCTCCCGGAGGGTTCTGTATGGTTGCTGATAATTACCATCCGATATAATTATCCATTAACCCCCTGACCTTCTGGTCCTACACTCCTTAGCTGTCTTTGGAATGGTCAACGCTAACGAGAGTTTAATTACCTTCGAGTTCGTCCGCGTATTAGCCTCTGCTAGCAAACTCACTCATTTGACAGTTAGAGCTTTGTCCGCATTTAAACCAGCTTTACGGATTGATGTTCAGTCTCTACCCTATGGTCTACGCTGTTAACCCAACAACAAGGCAATAGGAATTTCACCTACAAGGATATAAGAGTTTTCCTAGACCGATGTTTTACTATCATGTATTGGCCTGGAAGGCTTGTTATACCTGCTTTTCAGCGGTTTTGTGCAAGCCAACAAGTCGCACCGGACACCATATCTCCATGAAGTTGCACTTAATATAAAGATGAGATTAGTCAGTATAATAAGGCCTGAGCAAAAATCATTAAGCCCATTGTTACATATAAATAGTATGACTAGATCAGGACTTACGCGACGGCACTATGTATAGTGGCAATATCTTAAAAATGATAATTTTTGGCACCATATATAGCGTTACTGCGTAAGTCCTGTAGATGACAAATTCATCTTACTTTTGTTTCTAGACAATATTATATGCAAAAAGTTTCTTTATTGCCCGCTTTATTAACTATTTTTTTTTCTGGCCACCATCACCGTATTTGTTTAAAGTCATTAAATCACCTTTTTTCCATTGAGAGAATACTGAATTATCAATTAATATTCTAAATCCGGTAGGTTCAACCATCATTTTTTTTACATCATTGAAAGCTATAAAGCTACTTTATAAAACTAATACAAACTATCATATCAACCTGACTAGTTGATATAGTAATACCCGCATAGGTCGCAACATATATAACAATAACATAATCCAATTCCCTAGACAAAAAATGAATATTCTAGATGAACTAGACGATTTTATAACAGGACTTACGCAGTACTGTTATATATAGTGTATTTTTGATAATTATCAGGACTTACGCAAATCAGCCTTTAAAACGCTATATGTAGGGGTCAATGGCATTCGCCCCCACTAGATATAGTGCCTATGCGTAAGTCCTGAATTATCTTATGCCAATTTCAAAAAAGATTGTTACAATGAAATAGGTACAAAATTATTAAGTGATTGGAGTTATTAGATGAGAACAAAAACTCAAATATTAGAAACAGAATCTGAATTAAAAAAACTGTTGTCCCGGGAAACGGATGGCCGTATAAAAGAAAAATTACAAGCACTTTACTGGTTAAAAACGAAAAAGCTATATACTATCGGACAAATAGCAGAGTTGCTGGGTTGTCATCGAGTTACAGTACAACGTTGGTTTGATGATTATCGTCAACGGGGAATAGAAGGAATATTAAACAGAAAAAAAAGTCCTGGAAGGCCAAGAGCAGTACCACCAGAGATTGTCAATCAACTGACCAAAGAACTCACATCTCCCGAAGGTTTCTTTAGCTATGGTGAAGTCCAACAATGGCTGGAAGTGTTTTATGATTTAAAAGTTAAATAATTAACAGTACATGAATTGGTCAGATATCGGCTGAAAAGTAAATTGAAAGTACCACGACCCTTAAGCATTAAGCAAAATGTAGAAGAATTTGAAGAGTTTAAAAAAAACTAGAGAAAGAAAATCTTAAAAAAAATAACAATTAAGGAAAAACAAAATTTAAGAGCCGAGAAAATTAGATATTGGTGTGAAGACGAAACAAGAATTGGCCTGAAAACTATCACTGGTAAATTATTAACTCGAATGGGTATTAAACCCATAGGGAAACACCAATGGCTGTTTAAGTATTTGTGGCTTTATGGTTTGATAGAACCTCAAACAGGAGAGAGTTTTTTCTATGAATTTAGCCATTTGGACACGGTGTGTATGGAAAAATATTTGGAGTTATTTGCACAAAAGTATCCTAATGATTTGCACATCATTCAATTGGATAATGGGCCTCTACATCAAAGTTTAAATATGTCAATTCCTGAGAACATAATTTTTTTATTTCAACCGCCTTACTCTCCAGAATTAAACCCCATCGAAAGACTATGGTTAGAGATAAAAAGAAAATTAAAATGGGAAATATTTGAGAATTTAGATGAACTCAGGAAAAGGTTGACATCTATAATTACAGGATTAACTTCACAGACAATAGAATCTCTAGGGGGATGGGATTTCATTTTAAAAGCTTTATTAAAGGCTGGAGTTTAGTCCCTAATTTACTCCTATTCCCTATTCCTGATTTTGTGAATGTAGTAATCTTCAATTGCATTTATATGACTATTTTCTAGCCATTAAAGTTCTGCAAGTTTTCCATGGCAATTCATGAATTTTTTCCTTAACAACCTGATTTATCAGCAATTAATACCTTTCCTGACTCTATAGAAGAATGGGTAGTTAATGCAATGGTTATTTTGGTTTTTGGTAGTTAAGCGATCGCAACTACTCT
>JAKQYE010000472.1 GCA_023356605.1 Trichodesmium sp. MAG_R02
TTAACCCTGCAACTATTCCTAGGTGGTCAAGATTTTTAACTGTTATTGATTCTATTAAAGACATTTTTTTTGATACTCAATAAGGATGGAATCATCAGTTTTATGATCTCACTTGAAGTGATTAAATACCATAAGTAATTCTACTTAATTAAATAGATATTGTCTTGTAACCTCTTATAATACAATATGAAGTGCGGAATGTGGGTTTTAAGAAAACTCAAGTTATGACCTAATAAAGTATAAGAAAAATTACAAAAATGGAAGGAAGGAGGGAATTATTGGATCTATCACTATGGAGAAGAAAACTATTCATTGTTAAGCTAGGATTTTATAATGGATTTGATGAAATATCAGCAAAAAAAAATTCCGACGTGCTTTGCCAACTCTAATTTTCCACGGTTTAAATGATCATATGATTCCTCTTAAAACTAGCCGGGAGTTTGCAACTAAAAACCCTTGGGTAGATCTAATACAACTTGATATAGCAATCCTATGAGTGTTCGTGGCAAAAATCATACTGCTTTTTAAGGAATAGGGAAAAAGTAACAGAGAGTAGATAAGAGTTTTAACAGTTTTATTTACTTTTTGATTTGTCGCAACCTATGCGCGAACTGCTATAGTGACCATACTTTAGGGAATGTTATGCCAAAGATTTGGGTGGGAAGAAATTAATCAATTTTTCCAGGAATGTTTTAGTTGTATGAAATAAATAAGAAAAACTCATAAATGCTGTGGGAATTAAAACATTGGATTTAAGTACCAAAAATTTAGTAAAGTAGGTAACAGACGAATAGCAATCTCTATATTAATGATTAAATATACTACTAATCTAAACACTCACAATGATTGTCCCTAGTCAACTAGTAAAAAAAACAAAGCTTTGAATCTAGATTAAATAATCATCTAGTCATATCCAAACATTACAGCATCAAATTTGGATAATTATTAACCCAAGTTAAATATTTATTCATCTTTATCCTTCATGAAAATGCAAGGAGTCTAGAGACTTGTCAAGTTCCATTCTTTGTTTAGCTTGATTTAAAAAGTAACCGCTCATCATTGCAGAAGCGAGAAGTTGACCAAGATTTTCTCGGCTCGTAGTTATTGCCATAGAAAAGTTTTCAGGTAGCAAATGCCCTAACATTCCTCTTAAATTTTGTTCCATAATTTTAGCTACTTCTGGATCTGGTTTGGAAAGTTGAGCGATATTTTCTGGATTCATAGATTGAACATATTGCCATAGTAAATTACTACTATTGGATTGGTCTGGAAAATTTTCAGAAGGACTACCGGGAAGATTGTTCATAGTATTTACTTCGAAATAAATATAGTTATCTAAAATTGATTACATAATCAGGACTTACGTAAAGGTACTACTTGTAGTGTAAATATCTGAATTTATTGTCAAAAATGCACTATATATGGCGGCACTGCGTAAGTCCTGAATATATTTCCTAGTTAATCTAGTCAGTGCAACCGAACTTCCACAGGCGGACTTTTCTACAAAGTCTCAAAGCAAATTCTGATTGTCCTTCATAGTAATGGTTTTTGAGTAAAACGGGGAGTGGAGTGATGGGGAGTATTTTTTATGCTCTGAGGCCTTTCTCTTAAGTTTTTTACCTCACGGGGTGAAAAGCTAGTTGAAAGCTATATATAGAATGGAATTTGTGTTTGGGGGCTGAAGAATATTTCAACAGAGAGAAAACGCTTATTGAGAAATGTTGCAGTGTAGTGCCTAAGTGTGTTGAATCATTATTCAAGCTGTATGAGAGAATAATATTATCGGGACAAGAGCAAACTTCAAGCCCAAACAAACCCCAAACTCTCTTTATGAGCGGTAAATACGTCAATGTTTTCATCTGACCACTCAACAAAACGATAAGATATTGCTGCAGGAAATGCCAATGAAATATCAGTAAAGGTATTTATAATGGTTTGTTAGCCAAATGCCAACTTAAACCTCCACAGGACTTACGCACAGGCACTACATGAGTGTGAAAGCGAATGCCATTTGCCCCTACATATAGCGTTTTAAAGGTTGATTTGCGTAAGTCCTGCCTCCAGTTAACTGATGCGGTGATAATAAAATCAGGACTTACGCATTACCGCAATATATGGGGCATAAATGGGTATTTTTCAATATCAGGACTTACGTAAAGGCACTACTTGTAGTGTAAATATCTGAATTTATTGTCAAAAATGCACTATATATGGAGGCACTGCGTAAGTCCTGAATATATTCAGGACTTACGCACAGGCACTACATGAGCGTGAGAGCGAATGCCATTTGCCCCTACATATAGCCTTTTAAAGGTTGATTTGCGTAAGTCCTGATATTGCCACTATAATAGGACTTACGCAACGGTACTATGTATAGTGGCAATATCTTAAAAATGATAATTTTTACACCATATATAGCGGTACTGCGTAAGTCCTGTATAATTAGTGTCGTTGCGTAAGTCCTGTTTATATAGTCATTTCAAATAAGGATGAAAAACTTTTTCTGATCGGATCTTACCTGGAAAAAGTAAAATTTCCCCGGAAACAGACCCGGAAATTCAAGAAACAACTAGGGAATTTCAAAAAAAAGGATATAAATAGTTAGAGCAAAAAGTTACTTATGCTGGAATTAAACAAAGATGGTTAATTGTTGAAAGTGCAGAGCGCAAACAAAGTGACATCCAGAAATTAAACTCAAAAATTGAACAAGAAAAAAAGACT
>JAKQYE010000473.1 GCA_023356605.1 Trichodesmium sp. MAG_R02
TGGTAGATGAGTCAATCCCGTAATTGTAAAGGTAGCTATTGATGTTTTAATCAAATTAAAGCTGCGTATTCTCAGAAATAAATACAAAATTGAATGACTAAGAATTCAACTATTAATACAAAAGAAAAAATTATCAATGCTGCGGAGAAACTGTTTGCCTCTATGGGTTTTCTGGGAACTTCACTAAGGGCTATAGTTCGGGAAGCAGATGTGAATTTGGCAGCTATTTATTATCACTTTGGTTCTAAAGAGGAACTGTTTATTGTAGTGGTGAAAAGGGTAGCACAACCTATTGTTAGAGAACAACTACGACAACTGAAAATTTTAGAGGAGTCAGAGAAGCTGCCTTCAATACCAGAGGTTTTAACGGCTTTTGTCACCCCTCCCCTACGGATACTTCAACAAGGATCAGATGAATCTCGAATTCATGCACAATTTATGGGTTGTTGTCGCACTGAACTTCACCCAGTTCAGAAAAAAGCAGAGCAAGAATTTAGAAGTACTCAACAAAGATTTCTATACATACTGACAAAAGTGCTGCCTGAGAAGTCTCCTCAAGAGTTGAAGTGGAAACTTGATTTAATAGTTGCTATGCTGGTGCGGACTTTGAATCAAATTGAGGAATCAGAAATGTTAAGTGCACATAATTCTGTGGAGAATATTGATGAATTTGTACAGCATCTTGTGACTTTTATAAGTTACGGAATGAGTTATTAATTTGGTTATCTGTTAAAAAATTCTGAGATAAAACTCTGATCAAAATTATGGCTTATAGTAGATTTACTTTGAGTAAAGTTGTGGAAAATTTTCAACTGACCATCATTGAAGGCGATCGCTTTCTCCCAGATGTTCCTCCAATTTCTCCTAGTGCTTTACTTACGGATACTCTTAAGGAAACCGTACCTTGGGCGATCGCTGTGAGTAGTGAAAAAGCTCGGTCTGAAGGGATTATTAATCCAGTATTGTTGGAAGTTAGACGTCGGTTGAGGGGAAAAATTAGTGTTTTTTCTGGTGAAGAGTTCACGGTACAACCGGAAGTTGACTTGACTGGGGATGTTGATTTTTTGATTAGTCGCTCTCCAGAGCAACTGTTTATTAAGGTTCCTGCAGTGGTTTTGGTGGCAACGAAAACACAAGACTTGAAACAGGCTCTCGGAGAATGTGTGGCGGAAATGGTAGCGGCTCAACGCTTTAATGAACAAAAACGGCTATCAATTTCAACTATTTACGGTGTGGTGACTAGTGGTACTGTTTGGCGATTTCTTAAACTAGAGCAGCAAGTTATAACAATTGATTTGACAAATTATTCATTGCCTCCTGTGGAGCAGGTTTTGAGCTTTCTGGTTTGGATGGCGTATTGACTTTTAATTTTGCTGCATTTTCTCCTGATTTTTCTGTCTTTGTCTGCCCACTATGGGAGTTATTTTTCTTGATGAACTGCGGAAAATAATGCTGAATAATCTAATTCTGATAAACCTGGTTTCTCGTAGATATTTATGTGTTAAAAATAATGATTTACTGTCTTAACTGGGTTTATTTGGGTAAGTCCTGATCTAATTCTGAGAAACCTAATTCAATGGTTTTTTCTGGGACTTGACGGACTCTTTCTTGAATACTGATGATTTTATGGAAAACGGAGTACTCAGCGAGGTCGAAATCATATCAAGTCTCCCACTAAAGGGCAAGTTCAATGGCACTCTTCAAATTTAAGACAGGAAATTCCCGGAGGTATTTACTTCCCGGGGAATGGTGAACTGTGCCCTAGGGCCTGTATTGGTTCATCCAATATTAAGATAAAAGCTGTTACAATTTTCTACAGTTTTTGTCGTAGGGTTTGGTATTGGTATTAGATTCATTTCATGCTGTTTTCTCCAGCGGCTTGTTAAGGTATAATGCTGACTATTGATTGTCTGACGGAGGTTTGATGGTGGGAAAATTGATGGATAAAAACTGGTTCTCACGTTTTAGGTATTTCTGTTTGTTTTTGGGGACTATCGTGGTTTTGATAGGTTGCCAAACAGCTTTAGCTAATGATGGTGGTGGTGATGATTTTGCGGCTGTAGATAATCTCTGGTTGTTGTTGGCTGGGGCTCTGGTGTTTTTTATGAATGCTGGTTTTGCTCTGTTGGAAGCGGGTTTTTGTCGCAGCAATAATTCTATTAATGTTTTGGCAAAAAACTTGATCGTTTTTTGTGTGGCTGCGATCGCCTTTTTGATGTTTGGTTTTGGTTTGATGTATGGGGATAGCTCATATCATTCTCCTTGTAGGGGAGATTTCGAGCAAAAGAATCAAGGAATAGAGAGTTATCACGGACATTTTTCTCAAACAATGGAATATAATGAGTTCGAGCCAAAGTCACAATTTATTCTACGGCCAGAAAATGATAATCCCCTAGGTTATCCTAGCAAAGGATTTTCTTGTTTGCAGCGTCAGTTTCCTAAACGTTCTATCGCCTCTGTATTTTTCTTTCAATTAGCATTTGCTGGCACCGCAGCTACTATTGTTTCTGGAGCAGTTGCAGAAAGGATTAGGTTCTGGGCATTTTTCTGGTTTAGTTCTATTTTGGTAGGATTTTTATACCCTATTGTCGGTCATTGGGTATGGTCAGAATATGGTTGGCTCAAGCAAGGATTTAATTTTATAGATTTTGCCGGGTCTACTGTTGTTCATACTGTGGGAGGAACTGCTGCTTTAGCAGGTGCT
>JAKQYE010000474.1 GCA_023356605.1 Trichodesmium sp. MAG_R02
CCAGATAATTCCCATTTTCGGAGCGTATCAATGGACACTCCTAATAGCTCTGCTGCTGCACCTATCTTAATGAATCTATTAGTCATCATCATAAGTTTTACAAGATAATCATAGATTATAAAAGATAATCATAGATTTTGTCAAGCTGTTATTTACCCTATTTGCTCTGTTTGTCCAATAAAGCCATCATAAATACTTGATTTAGCATGACGTAAGCTACCCATTATTCCCTACTGACTAATGACTACTTGCTTTTTGTAATACATTATGTTGTACAAATGTAGGTTCTATATTACTACTTGCTGACTCTTATAGGTGGGAAAAGGCTAATTAGATAACCATCTGGAGTGCGCATGGCTACTATTTTCCCGAATGATAGTTCTGGAACTCTTCCCTCCATCAACTCCAAAGTTGCGATCGCCCCTTGTACGTCATTTATATGAAAACCAAGAAAATGAGTTAGGACAGCAGTAAAGTTGATATCAAGTCCTTGGAGAATAATTACTAAACCATCAATATTAAGTTTGTGTAAAATGTTAATACTTTAGGTATAGTAACTAAAATATTGTTTGTGATCAAGTCTCTATTAATCAACTTAACTGATAATTAAAATGACCATTACTTATACATTTTTGGGTAAAGGTGGTACAGGTAAAACAACCATTGCATTTGCCACTGCCAAACGATACGCCAGCCAAGGTAAACGGGTTTTATTTGTGGGACAAGAACCTGCTTCAACATTATCCTTAATATTAGGTGCTAATATTGGCCCAGAACCAACAGAAATAGACTCGAATCTCAAAGCAGTCCATATTCAGGCAGCAAGTTTACTAGAAAGCGGTTGGAAACAACTGAAAAAACTAGAAGCTGAATATATTCGTACACCCTTCTTTAAAAAGGTATATGGTCAAGAACTAGGAGTCTTACCAGGAGTAGAAGGAATTCTGACCATTAATGCTATGCAGGAATATAGTGCCAGTGGGAAATATGATTTGATTATTTACGATGGTAGCGGAGATAAAGAGACACTAAGACTTTTGGGTTCGGCAGAAATTATGAGTTGGTATATTCGTCGTTTCCGTCAAGTTATTCTCGACTCAGACCTCTACAAAGCTATTTCTCCATTTGTCCAACCTGTTAGTAATGCTATTCTGAATGTTGATTGGACAGGGAATAATTTTTCTCAACCGACCGAAAAAATCAATGAACTTTTAGATAATGCTAAAGCTACTATAGCTGACCCTAACAGGGTAGCAGCATACTTAGTTACTACAAAGGATAAGGCAGCGATCGCCACAGCCAGATATTTATGGGGAAGTGCCCAACAAGTTAATCTCACTGTGGGGGGAGTAATTCTCAATCAAGCAGATAATGTAGATAATATTACTCCTGAATTTTCACCATTATCTGTAACTCCCGTTCCCCGTCGTTCTACTGAAAATTGGCAACCTTTAATGGATGCTCTACCAGATTTTAGTGAGGCAGTTAAAGCTCCTAAGCCTATTATCATAGATATTCAAAAAAGTCAAGTAAGTTTATTTTTACCTAGTTTTGATAAAAAACAAATTGGACTTATTCAAGATGGGCCAGAAGTAACTATAGAAGCAGGAGACCAGAGAAGAAATATTTTCCTTCCTCCACCCCTAAGTGGAAAACCTGTTCGTGGTGCCAAGTTCCAAAACGATTATTTGATTATTTCTTTTTAAAGGGAGTAGGAGGTAGAGAACAAGAAAAAAAGAAAGATTGATTTTTGATCTAAGGATGCAGGCATCTCAAACCCACTCAGAGAGTGAATTATAAAAAGACTGAATCAGCAATTTAATAGTATACTTCTCAATAATTAGGAAAATAAAGGCTTGTAGCTATTTCTTATTGAGAATATAATTTGGGAGGTAATTAATTGACCCATTCCTTCTGGTGCAATTTATCTTCCTCAAGTTGTGACTCAAATTTTGGTTTTGTTACTAGCAGGAGTTGGTTGATCATATCTCCTAGATTTATCCGCTGGTCACCAATTTCCAATTATTACTATACTTTGTTTATTTGGTGCATTTTTAGCTTATGTTTATTCGGCACCGCCACCGAAGTTAAACAAAATGGTTGTTTGGGAAATTATGCTGATGGTTCTAGTTATATTGCTTGGCCTTGGTGGAGTGGTCATGCTTTATTTGAAGAGTTAAATTCAACTATTGTAATTTTGATTTTGTTTTATGGTTTCGCTGGATTAGGAATTGCAGTAGTTAATGATTTTAAGAGTGTAGAGGAAGATCAAAAGTTAGATTTAAAATCTCTACCTCTAATGTTTGACACTGTCACTACTGCTTGGATCTGTGCATTAATGATTGATATTTTTTTAAGATGGAGTTGCAGTTTACAGCATTTTCATGTCGGTCGACCACAGTAGGGACGTTGCATGCAACGTCCCTACAAGGTTTTGGTTATGGCGATGTAGTTCATCAATTTGAAAAGCGCTGTAAGCAGACGAAGACGTAAATCTGTTGAATATGGTCTGGCCATTTTTGTGGTTTAGCGATCGCTCTAGATAACTATTTTGGTCTTTAGTCACATTTTAACCCACATTCCGCACGACAAAATGTAGTATGCAAAGATGGTAAAACTTGAGCAAGTATTTAGACTCATAGTATGGGGTAGGAAGTCATCACAAATCAATAGGTTAATAAGCGAGTAT
>JAKQYE010000475.1 GCA_023356605.1 Trichodesmium sp. MAG_R02
TCTTATTTGAAATGACTATATATCATGTCCGGTTGAATACTTACTCTTTGGAGTCAGGAAAAAAAAAGGCACCAGGACTTACCCAGGCAAACTGATAACCCGGTTTCTCGTAGATATTTATGTGTTAAAAACAATGATTTACTGTAGAAACCAGGTTTCTTTGCGTAAGTCCTGAGGCACTTACGAGAGAAAGTTTTTTTTGATAACTGATTATTCGGACATGATATTATATCTGCATATTTTTGGTAGTGCTGCTCCCGTAATGGTTTTTGAGTAAAATTAGGGATTAGGATGATGGGGTAGTGGGGTGAAACGGGAGTATCTTTGGGACTATGGGAACCTGATTTTGAGTCTTTCCTTCAAAGAATATGAAAAATTGTCATCCCCCATCATCTTTCACCACTACCATGCACTACTACCCTTTGTCAACCCTATTTTTTACTATCGGATATGGTTTTCTTTTGTTACGAACTTGACCTTTTTTCTCACCAGGAGATTTTCCACAAGATTTGGGAGAAAATGCTGATGTTCCAATTACAGCAATAACTGATCCAAACCCCTGAGCTACTCTTGCTGAGGTTAGATTAATTCGTGGTTTCGGACTTGGTAAGGGATGAGCCATCATCATTCTGTTCTTCCCCAATATAGCTAATGGGGACAGGTGCAGGTAAAGGCGATCGCAAATCTCCCACTATCTTTTGTATTTCCAAGGGTGGAGGACTTGTCACCCGAGACACTACCAAAGTTACAGCAAAATTCAATAACATTCCTACTGTACCAATACCCTGATCAGATATCCCCAAAAACCATGTCGGCATTTCCGCAAATCTGATACCTGTAATATATATAGTTGTAAACACTAAACCAACTATCATACCACTTATCGCTCCTTCTCGGTTAGTGTGTCTATCAAACACTCCCAAAATAATTACTGGAAAAAAAGTACCAGCAGCGACACTAACTCCCAAAGTTGCTATCTCAATTATAAAACCGGGGGGGTTAATGCCGAAATAACCAGCAACAGCGATCGCCAATACCACCATTATTCTGCCCAACATTAACCTTTGTGACTCTGAGGCCTCTGGGTTAATTAAGCGGTAATAAATATCGTGAGCAATAGCACTAGAAATCACCAATAACAAACCCGATGCCGTAGACAAAGCAGCAGCTACTCCTCCTGCCGCCACTAAACCAATTACCCAAGGAGGAAGTTTAGCCACTTCTGGAGTAGAGAGAGTAATAATATCCGGGTCAATACTGATTTCATTAGTCTCCGTATCTGGAGTTAATTGCAAACGACCATCATTATTTTTATCCCTAAATTCTAACAAGCCCGTATTTTCCCACTTTGTTGCCCAGTCTAAATGTTGCACTTCCTCTATAGTTTTGTTGTGTAAAGTATCAATGAAATTGTATCGGGCAGAAACAGCTAAGGCAGGAACAGTTGTAGAAAAAATGGCAATAAACAATAATGCCCAAGCTACAGAATATCTAGCTGCTGTCAAATTAGGTACAGTATAGAAACGAACAATAACGTGGGGTAAACTAGCAAGACCCACCATGCCAGAAATAGTTATAAATAGAACATCTAGCATAGTTTTTTGAGTGAAAGCAGCAGTATATTCTGGAAAACCCAAGTCAACCTGAACTTGATTCAATTTTTCTGCAATATCACTAAAGGTAAAAGCTAATTGTGGAACCGGAATATTTGTCAAAGTGTTGCCAATAGCAATAGCTGGGATCAAATAAGCAACAATAAGTATAAAGTATTGAGCAACCTGAGTCCAGGTAATGCCCTTCATTCCTCCTAATATAGCAAAAAAGGCAACTATAACCATGCCGATGACCACACCAACTTCAATGGGAACTTGCAAAAATCGACTGAAGACAATACCGACACCTCGCATTTGCCCGACAATAAAAGTTATAGATATAATGAGGGCAGCAATAACTGCAACGATACGAGCAACATTAGAGTAGTAGCGATCGCCTATAAAATCTGGTAAAGTATATTTGCCAAACTTTCGCAGATATGGAGCAAGTAGCAGTCCCAAGAGTACATAACCTCCTGTTCCGGCCATCACATAATAAGAACCATCATAACCTAAAATTGATACTGCTCCTGCTATAGAAACAAATGAAACTGCCGACATAAAGTCCGCTGCCGTGGCAGCACCATTAGCAATTGCAGGTACACCTTGATCGGCCACAAAAAAACCTTTAGTATCTTGGACTCGCGATCGCCATCCAATATACAAGTAAAGCATCAAAGAAATTGTCACGAAAATAAATGTCCAAGTTTCTGTATTCATCATAAGAGTGGTTGTATGGGTTAAAATTGCCAAGAGTGTCGGCCCAGTAGTGGATTATTTCATCTAAAATGGTGCTTGTGTTTCCTACAATTTTTTTTGTTGGTTACAAGAGAATCAAGAAATTTTTGCTCAACATAAAGCTGACTTAGGGGTTATCTGGGGGTAAACTCAGGTACAACCTCCTCTAATTATAGAATAGAGCTAAATATATTTTAGTTTTTTCCAAAAGTCCAGATCTGTTGAAGTGATTCAGTATCAAAAAAAATGATAGAATTCAGTATATAGATTTGTATTTCCAAGTCTCATTATTTATTTCCGATAAAATTTGTACAATTTTCGGTTTTAAGTCTGGTAAGTTATATTCT
>JAKQYE010000476.1 GCA_023356605.1 Trichodesmium sp. MAG_R02
TAACGGCTATATATAATGGGAATGTTATAGATTTTTTTTGATTAATTTATTGACAAATAAACAAAAAATAAGGTATTATAACTATTACTTTGGTTAGGGGTTATAGCTCAGTTGGTAGAGCACCTCAATGGCATTGAGGGGGCCAGCGGTTCGAGTCCGCTTAGCTCCATATTTATATTCAATAGATGATAAATTTGGTCTGGCAATCCATAATTTATGGAGGTGGAGAGATGGGCAATAGGGAACAGATAAAAAATATTCATTCGGTTAGTTGTATCACATTAACAATGAAAGACAGTATTTTTTCCATTCTCTATTACCTATTCCCTATTTCCTATGGAAAAAGAGTATAACTATTATGAAGTCCTGAGAGTATCAAAAGATGCTTCAACAGAACAGATAAAAAAAGCATATTATAGCCTAGCACGTCAGTATCACCCTGACGTTAATTCAGCGGATATAAATGCAGCAGAAAAATTTAAAGAAATTAATTCAGTGTATGAGATTCTTTCTGACCCATTAAAGCGGTTTGAATATGACAAAACCATAAGGCAAGCAGAAGAATTATATAAGCGTGGAATTGCTAAAAGCCAACTGGGAAATTATCAAGATGCAATATTAGACTATACAAAAGCACTAGAAATTAATCCTGGCTGGGCAGAGGTTTTATATCATAGAGGGTTTGCTAGTTATAAATTGCAAGATTATCGGAATGCAGATATTGATTATACTAAGGCATTATTTTTAGATCCATGCTTAGTAGAAGTTTACTATTACAGGGGTTTATGTCGGATCAAATTAAGATATATTCAAGCTGGTATGGGAGACTATACCAAAGCATTAGAAATAAATCCAAATTTTGCTCATGTTTATTATCAGCGCGGTTTGGTTTATTTGGAATTACAAGAACATCGTCTGGCAAGATTTGATTTCAGAAAAGCTGCTCAACTTTTTGCAGAGCAAGGAGATAGAGCTAATTCTCAAATATCCCTTGAAGCTATTAGAAGTTTAGAGAATTTTTCCTGGGCAAAAATACTAGAGATATTCCAGAAAACTTTTCAGGATAGTTGGATTGCGGTCAAGACTTTTATACCTAATCCAATAGGTGGGTTATTACCAGCTTTTGTACAATTAGAACATCAAAGAGCGCTGAATGTAGCAATTTTATTAGGAATTATATTTGAAGTTTGCTTTGTAATAGGAATTAGCTTGATTTTACAACGATTGGGTGAAGCTAATCATACAGGATTTTTATTGTTAATAATTATCGGTATTATTCCCTTTGTCAATCTAACAGTTACAAGTGGTTTTGCTAGACTGATATTTAAAACTAAGGGTAGTTTAACAGGAGATCTATTTGTCGCAGGTACGTCACTATTGCCTCTAGGTTTTCTGGTGTTGATTAGTGGAGTTTTAAATAATTGGATAATTAGTTTAATTTTATTTATATTTGCTCTTTGCTATACAATTTTAATTATGTATAGTGGCTGTCAAAACATTTCCAATATTTCTGAAGATAAATCTGCTCTAATAGTACCTATTATGTTATTGGTAAGTGGGTTGCCATTTGCTTTAATTAACTAGGTAAATATTTTTATAATAGAGTTTATCAGATTTCATCTAATACTAAATTAACTTTAAATATCTCACAAAAAATATGTCATAAAAGGAAAAAAAGACCCAGAATTTGTCAAGAAACTGGACTTAGCAATGTCTCTACTATCTCGATTTTTATAAGCGAGCATATATAGTAATTCTCTGGGTGGTTGTGGAAAAATTCTATACTGAAAAAGTTTTGGAAAATACAAGTATTTGACCATCTGCAAAAAATTTAAATAGCCACTTAACTATTTTAAAATAACTACAAAGATGATAAAATGTAATCATAAAACTTTTGGTTTATGAGCAAATTTTAGACAATTTATTAACCATTTTTCTTATGGTTTTTTTTGATTAATTAATATCAAACCCACATTCCGCACTTCCGGCATGTAGTACAAAAATATACATGAATTATCATTACTATTTTGAGCTAACAAATTAAACAAATTAATTCTATAGAACACAAAAAATCAGTGGCATGAGTATTTTTGGCAAACCAGGGATTTCTTTTGGCAGCAGAACATACAGGAGGAACTGCACTCCTGTTGATAGCATCAATTAATTTTCTTAACTCTTCAAGTAGTGCAATCGCTTCTTATTATTGTTTCCCAGATAATATTTTTGACAACTTGAGGGTAAAAACTCTAAAATCAAGCTCCTTTATTCTGTGAGATTAACCACTTTTGGCGATTGATTAATTCTTAAAAAATGCACGACTTGAAAGCATTGAAATATCCATCTTAATGTCGGAGTATTTGTTAGCTTTCCTAACTTATTTTTCACGTTAACTATTGGTTATTTTTAAAGTTTTTATCAGTTCTCTTTGGCCTAGATTATACACTAATAAACACAGTGACATAATAAACAGTATTGTTTCTACTCTTTCTGGTTTTTTGACAAAAAAACTATTGGCAAAGAATTGTGGCTCAATTATTAATCAGCAAACCACGTTCAATTTGGGTTTTTATAATTCCAGAGTATTTCTGAGCAATGAAAGTCTGAAGACGACTCAATATTTGTAGCTAAAATAAATCGGCCTGCTGCGACAGTTCTTCTTTCTAT
>JAKQYE010000477.1 GCA_023356605.1 Trichodesmium sp. MAG_R02
ATAAAACGTAATTAAGTCATTATGTTTAAGTTTAATTGGTGTACTTTCAGTCAAGGGATCGCCTTGATATTCTATTCTATTAAAAAATTTCAGATTAGGTACTAGAATTGTTTGGCTAGGTGCTAGGTCTAAGTCAGCAATATGTAATGGTAAACCGGGAAGACAAATATTTACCCCAAATTGTTGACTACCTAAAATTTTAAGTTGAGCTGAACCTATTTTAACTTTGCCTCTGGCGGGTAATTGAATGGATAATCCTTCTTCAATTTTATCGGTTAAGTCATTACTAACAAATTTCAATCTAGGTAATAATTCTTTTTGAATATGAGGATAATTACTAGGTGTTTTATGTTGACTAATATTGAGATTTTCAGTATATTCAAAACCGGCTCCAGCTCTGAGGGCAACTAGATGACTAGGAGAAGTAGAAAAGCTCAATACTAAACCTAACAAACCCCCCAATAAAGAAAACCCTATTGTGTCTTCCCAAGCTTTTAAAGCTATAGGCATTCCTCCCATTTTATGCCGTATCCATTCAAAGATAATAGCTGCAACTAAAGCAGTAAAAATACTAGTACTCAAGCTAATAGTAAGTCGTTGCCAAAAACGCCCTTTATCTCCTGCTTCTATACTGCGCCAGCGCCAAGTCAAACCTTCGGCTAAACCAACTGCTCCGCCAATTAATATCCAGCCGACTATTCTGACAAATTCATCTGGTATATTTATCACTTTATCTCGTAATTGTGGATTAAGTAATATTTGTACTAATCCTCCAGAAGTAATACCAATTAAAAGTCCTAATACCCCAGCAATACTTAGGGGTATTATGCCTCTGCTGAAGTTGCGTTTAAACCTGGTGGGATTACTTAAAAATATATCCGTGGCTACTATGCCAACTGCCAGAGAAATTGCAATACAAGGAAATAATGCTAGTTCGGGAAATTTTTCTAACCAGCCTAGATCGCTGAGGATAAATTGCCCTATGCTCCAACCTATTAATGCGGATGTAATGCCTGAAAAAATATATAAGTATATTCTCATAATTTCAGATTAATTTTGATTTTTATAGAGTAGACTAGACCAGGATTTTTGATACTGATCTGTGGATTATTAAAAGCCAGGAATAAACAATCAAGAATAAATCATATTTTTTTGTCATTCTCTTGTTATCCTAAAAAACTTTTGCCTAGTTTTTACTAATAAAATTTTTAGTGATGGTTGCCAATTTTTATTTCTCAAAGTTAGTATTTTGGGCACTCCCTAGGCAGAAAAATCAATGGACAAATATATCCGACTGTCTCCATTTCCCCCTCCTGGGAGGGGTTAGGGGTGGGTACCCTGTTACTTAGAAAGACTTTTTCAGCAAACCCTACTTAAGCCAAACGAATTGCACATCGGATTCTATATTATATGGCATTCATTCTCTGGCTCGGTTTATATCAGGACTGACGCAAAAGAACTACTTGTAGTGTAAATATTTGAATTTGTTGCCAAAGATACACTATATATAGCGGTACTGCGTAATTCCTGTATATATTGAATGGGGAACATAGGCGATCGCTCTTTTCAGATTAAAGTAGGGATATAGCTGCCGCACTTGCTCCTTAACGCCATCCCCGTATTATAACTCCGGTTCCACACCCAAAGCTTTTAACTGCTCTGCCAAGCGATCGGCGCGTTGACGTTCTTGTTCAGCCCGTTGACGTTCTTGTTCGACCTGTTGACGTTCTTGTTCAGCGCGCTCATCTCCTGTTAGCAAAAGATTTCCTTGGGCATCCCACCAACGCAACCACGGCCAAACTTGGCTCTGATACTCGCCCTCCCAAATACCCAATTCTACGCCCAAAGGTTCTATGGGGTAATGATTACGTTCATTTGCCACCATTTGTTGATAGTAACCATTCACCAAATTATATATCTCTACAGTCCCCTTTTGAACTTCATATATGCCATAAAAAGGTACGCGAATTGCTTGTTCATAAACCCAAAATTTACCTTTTCCCCATGTTTTGTCTCTTTCTTCTAATCCGTCTCCAGAAACAAATTCCAACACAATTAAAGGGGCAACAAATTCCTTCCATAAAACATAGGAACGACGCAATTTACCATCTAATTTTTGTGGTACATTCGGCACATAAAACCAATCAGGGGCAACAGAACCTTTTTCTGGCAGTTCAGCAAGACGCCAATAAATTCCACTATCTCGACCGACACAGTATTGGCGATCGGGATGAATTTGCTGCAAAATTGGAGTAATAGAATGAGTTAATAAATCTCCTTCTGGAGGTTCTTGAAAATTTTTCACAAAGTCCTGATCCTTATCGGGGAGTTGAGTATGGTCTGGTAAGCTTTTTTGCAAATCAGAAGTTGGTGATAAATCAGAGGATTTTTCTGTTGGTTTAGTTATTGAATTCATATTACAGATTCCAGATATCTTAAAAGTATAGTAGCAGTAGCTTTTCCAAGAGTGTTTGAAGTTCTCAATTAAGGCTTCATTTTTGTAGCTTTGACGAGGAATAGGTTAAGCTACTGTGTCAACGGTATTGGCTGTAGGCTAGTAATGACTTAGGCAAATTGCTCTTTTCCAGTTAAGGCAGCGTACCATCCCCTTATTACAACTCCGGTTCCACACCCAAAGCTTTTAACTG
>JAKQYE010000478.1 GCA_023356605.1 Trichodesmium sp. MAG_R02
GCTAACGCACGTGACGAAGCGTGAAGTTCGTCGAAATTGTCATGCGCTATATATGGTGTCTTTGCGTAAGTCCTGAACTAATAATCCGAACTCTATAAATAAATTTGTCAGTCCTAATTGATAGATATCATCCATTACTCTACCTATTCAATTTAATGTTAAGAAGTGCGGAATGCAGGTTAAATAGATATTTTCTGGTACCCTTGTGTAATACAATATGAAGTGCCAAATGTAGGTTATAACTGAATAAACTCAGTTTTCCTCAGCTTCTTGCAGTTTTATCTGTTCAAGTTTATCAATTTCTGGCAATCTCAGAACGACTCCAGCAAAATACCAGTAATAAACTGCAACCGGGTCTACATCAAGAGGGTAATAATAAGTGTTATAACTAATAATGAGAATAAAAACCCAATAGCTTGCGCCTAAACTGCGTAGATTTTTGTCTTTAACTAAGCGATAAGCTTTAAAACTACTAACAGTAATAATTGTTAATAGAGCTAACATTGCAATTGTGCCTATAGGTCCTATTTCATAGATTAACTTAGGATAGTAAGTCTCTATTAGTCTAGTTTGGCCAAAAAATCGGGCTGAATTAGTAGCCCGTCCGAGCCCAGCACCAAAAACCCCATCTTGTGCATAATTAGACTCCTCAAATTGTTGGCTAATAAAAGTAGTTGGGGGTGAAGCATTCCAGCGACCAACAAAACTATTTATTCGCTCTTGAACAACTACGGGATTAGATACTATTAGCCCTCCTAGTATAACACCTAGTCCAATACCAATGGGAATAAACCGTTTAAGGTTAGCTACCTGACCTGTTAAGACTAAGAGTATTATTGTCATTGTGGGAACCAGAGCTAGAGCAATTCTTTGACCGCTAATAGCTGAATTAATAAAAACTACTGCCATACCAAATAACCCCCCCATTCGCCAGAGGGGAGAAGGGTCACTAAAAGCAACCGCAAAGGTAAACGCAGCATTAGAAATCAAGAACCATCCCCACTGCCAAGGTGCAACAAAAGTACCTGGTAAACGAATCATGCCTTGACTAGGACTAAATACTAGAGCACCTCCTACCAGACATTTAGCTTCTAAGGTGGCCTGAAATAGTTCGTCTCCAGTTTTACCCCTAGTACCATTACACTTTCCAGAAGAAAGGTATTGGTACTGCAGTATACCAAGTAAACAGCAGATAATAGCAATTATTAGTGTTAGACGGGCAGCAAATAATAATTCTTTTTTACTTTTGAGTTGATAATAAGCCCCCGTGATCAGAGGTAAGTAGCCAATCATTACTTTGAGTCCCAATATTCCCATAGGAATTGCTTTATCTCCTGGCCTAGGAGGGTTAAGTTGTTGTGCACCATTAACTAATAGTAGAGTTATCAGACAAAAACCCAGTAAAATATACGCCGGATTTTTTATTGCCTTGGGAATAATGAATGGATTTCCTGTCTTTTTGCACCATAGACCAATGGCAATGATTGCAGGAATATAAAACCCATCTTTGGCCAGGTGAAATATAGGACTTCCGCCACCCATCCAGTAAGTAATAGTACCAGCAAAGGGCATATATATTAGGAATCCCCAAAGTCCCAACATTGGATACTTAAAAGAAAGAGCTAAAACTGCCACACCACCACCACCAGCAAGGGCTATTTTTGGTTCTGCCACAAAAAATAATACAACACCAATCATGGTACCAAGACCACCATAAGTCGCCAAGGAACCAATAAATTGCTGAATTTGTTTAGCTCGTTTGCGCTTCCTAGCAGCTAGTTCCTTTTTGCTAATCTGGGGAGTGGCAGATTTGCCTTTCTTTTTTGATTTCTTTTTAGACTTTTGTTTTGTTGGCATTTTGGAGTCAGTTTCTTGAAAACTAGATTAAGCTAGGTATTTGTCATCAGTGAGTGGAAATGATTCACGGCTCACCCGTTTCAATGTTTACTTACATAGAAAATTGATGTTCTGCCCATAAACTTTTAACATTCTCATAATCCTCAAATCTACTCACAGCAAAAATTTACCTTCTGTATGTCCCCAATCTAACGGCTCCTTTATCTAACTTCTATAGGCCTATGGGCAAGTCAAAAGTTAAGAGTTAAAAGTCATTAGAAAAAGCTGGATATTTTAAAGATAACAAAATAGTTCCAATAGTGGGGGTTGATGCTATACCTGAAGTCTTAATGAAAATTCGAGAAGGCAAAATTGTTGGCACTTTTTTAAATGATGCTAAGAATCAGGGTAAGGCTACATTGGATTTGGCTTTTAATGCTGCTTTAGGTAAAGATATTTTAGAGGGTACTCAATGGAAATTAGATGTTAATAAAGCAGTGCGAGTTCCTTATATTTCCATAACAAAAGATAATTTGGATGTAGCAGAAGAAGCTTATAATTAGACTTCTGCTCTACGTAAAGTGTAGATAATTTTCAGTAGTTACTTTACTAAAAAATTAAAACAAGTTTAACGGCTTGTTTATTTTGATTATCAGAATAAATTTACTTCTTTTTCTGATGCAGCAAATTCCAAGTATACAAAGTACAGATATTAAAAATTAAATGTTTTCAGTGCAGCCATGTTACCCACTATAGGTGTACCTCACTCCTGATGGAATCCCTGTAAATATTTATATAA
>JAKQYE010000479.1 GCA_023356605.1 Trichodesmium sp. MAG_R02
TTGTTCGTGTGTCTTAGAATAGTTAATTGTGTATATTCTAATCGAGGAATGAACAATTATGGATTATAGATTATAGGATTTATGACCCAGATACTGACAAGAAAACAAAAATAGAAGAGTGCTGAAGAAATGATACTTAATGCCATAAACAATAAGAAAATACCATTTAAAATTGAAACATCCTTCAATTAAAATGAAGGTTATTTAACTTGAACTACTATTGGTTTTTTGAATAAAAATAGTTAGGCGATTGCTAACGCAAAGCTGGGCTAACGCACGTGACAAAGCGTGAAGTTCGTCGAAATTGTCATGCGCTATATATAGTGTCTTTGCGTAAGTCCTGACTAGTATTTATCCAGATATAGCAATCCTATTTTATTTGTGGCAAAAATCTTACTGCTTTTTAGGCAACAGGCAACAGGCAACAGTCAACAGGTAAGAATTTCAACTTTTTTATCTACTTTTTGATTTGTCGCAACCTATGCGCGGATTGCTATAGCATCCTATCATAGAGAAAATCTAAGGTTTTTTTTCCATGGCCAGGGCAATATGTAGAAATAGGTAATATAGCAATCCTAAATGATATTAGAGAAAGCATCATATATACCACAATTAGGTACCCTAAACAATAGTACTTTTCCATGACACCTCATTTATCTTCAAAATCATTTAGGATTAGTATGATAACTGCTGAGATTGACGATTCAATCTTATTACAGATTTAGTTTCTTAATACTCCCTAATAATAGATAATTTTTCCTTGGTCATCTTGCAAATTGTCGCCAATGAAAGTCAGTTAAGGGGTAAGGACTCAGGCATCTTAAACCCAGTTCTAGAGAGAATTATGAAAACGACTGACTCGGCAATTGAGTAGTCCCATTCTCAATAAAGACTATAATAAAGGCTTGTAGCCATTTATAATTGATAATATAATTTGCGAGGCAATTATCGTAAATGCTTATCCGTCAAGATTTATAGGCTTTTTTATAGGAACTCAATCCTTAGGTTAAGGGTAGCTAATTTAGACAAGGCTATTTAGGTTTTATCTGGTATTTTTGTTAGTAAGATTAATATTTAATAATTAAGTTTTTCTTGTACTATTTAAAATTATAAAATCTGCCTCAATAAATCATGGACAGCAACGTTAATTCTCAATATCTTAATCTGGAAAATATTCGGATTCATTACCTAGAAACTGGCTCAAAAAATTCAGTTAGTGTCTTGTTCCTACATGGAGCAAGTTTTACTGCTCATATATGGCAAGAAATAGGTACTCTTGATCTTTTAACGAACCTTGGTTATCGCGCTGTTGCAGTAGATCTTCCTGGTTATGGTTGTTCCCAAAGAATATCAGTTTCTAGCTTAGGTTTTTTGCAACAAATATTAAATAAGTTAAACTTAAATTTGCCAATTTTAGTATCTCCTTCTATGAGTGGTGGTTATAGTTTACCTTTTGTGATTAATTATTGTGATCAACTAGGAGGCTTTGTAGCAGTTTCTCCTGTAGGAATTGAGCGTTTTCAGGATGAATTAAAAGGAATTCAATTACCAACATTAGCTATTTGGGGAAGTAATGATCGTATAGTACCTACAGAAAAAGCTGATTTGTTAGCAGAACTAATGCCACATATTCAAAAAGTTATCTTAACTGATGCTGGTCATGCTTGTTATGTAAAAAAGACTGAAGAGTTTCACGAACATTTAATTAAATTTATTGAGAGTATTGACTTACTCAAAAAATAATGTTGCCAGGGATTATTTTTCAGCCTACCTAGAAACTAAGTTTATTTGCGTAAGACGTAATAAATTATAGGAGTGGAGGTAGGGATTAGGACATTTACAACAGATTTCGGGTAAATGATTTACAAAGCGTGAATAGTAAAATTCTAGTATTCTCGTCATCTTACCTGCTACGTCTGTAACTCATAACAGTGGGAAGCGCTATACATGGCATTTTAAAATAAGATGTAAAAGCAAGAGTTAGTTATTTACTAATAGTCAAAAGTCTGGCGAACTTTCTTGCCTATTGCTTCTGACCGACAGTCCTTTTGTCTAAGCAACCACGTTATTTACGCAATTTCATTTGAAATTGCTATAAATGCTCCAACTCATTCATGGATAACTTCTGGCTTCTGGGCTTTAACTTTTGACTTGCCCGTAGGACTATAAAAGTTTTTTAATTCATCACGTCTCTGACAAGAATAATCATCTTCCTCATAATTTTTTTGTCAGAATCTTCCATGAGTATAACCATATAAGATTCAATTAGAGTTGATTTTTTGAAAAAAAACTTTTTTGTATTGCTAAAAAATAAATAATAAAATTATCAATTTCTTCCTTTAAAAACTTTTACTCAAAAAGTTTTATCAATTTTATACATTGAATTATTTTAGAAGTTTCATTGTCAAAAGAACTTTTTCTTAATAAATAATAATTATCAGTTGACATCCTCTCCAGTTTAAAGGCAACTATACTTTAATAAATATCTTTCTCAATACAAAACTTGACAAAATAAAAAAATTGTGACAATGTGGTATAGTAAATGTTTTGCAAGAGTCAATGTCCTCAAAATATTAGAATTATAAATTTGGCGTTTCCCTTGATGAAAACCG
>JAKQYE010000048.1 GCA_023356605.1 Trichodesmium sp. MAG_R02
GTGTTAGCTGTTCATAAGTAATCCCTATAATTCTTTTTGTTTCTTTCGGATAATTATGAATGTACTCTAAAGTTTTATTCATTGGTATAGCTACCTAAATAAAATTATAAATGAACATTACGATCTTATCTTATCTTCTATTTTGGAGATGTCTTTTTGACAAACAAATAATATTAAATAACTCGTCAGATTTATCTCATAGTCTCACAATAGCTATTGTCATACAAAACACCTTAACTTTTACTACTAAAAATTAATAGACAGATAGAGAAATGGGAAAATTCTTGATGTCTTCCCCGGCTGTTAGGCACTGGGTTTTATACTGAGCCTTAGTCCCTCGGCGGGTTGGCGGATTGACATCCCACAAGCTGCTGCTACTTTGGCAGTAGTCTTATGCTTGCCGACCGGTCCGTTTTTTGCCTCAGCATCCCCACCCGGGACTAATATATTTCTTGCTACATTTTCGTCTCCATCATGTTTAGTACCACAATGTACGACATTCCCACTCACGAATTGATCAATTTAATTTTCCACCTTTATAGTTATTTCAAAAAGAGATGGAAAACTTTTTCTGCACCAAACGCGAGTTATAGCAAGAAATACTTGTCTCAATTTAAATTAAAATGATTATAAATTCCCAACAACAGCAAGTTTGGGATGTGGGTTCCCAAGGGCTAATTACTCTTAGAGCGCCACCGTATTTTTCTGCAAATCGATTCTAAAAATCTCCGGAATTTTCTGGTGCTGTTCTTCAGAAAATACCTCTCGATAATTTTCGATTCTTAACCATCCCAGAAACTTGTCTAACCTCTAAAACAATTGTCTGTTTTTCACAGACATTTCAGTAGATAATTTGTGTAGAAAATCTTTCCTTGTATATTTCAGTTTGCCATCTAGCTTTTTCATATCCTTTAGAAGCCTTAGTTTTTTTAGATAATGACTTACTTAGTTTTGGGTACTTTGAGCATTTGTTTCTTTAGTGGTTTTGGTGCATCAATTTTTTTTACCCTGTACAGACGTTGCATAACAAATCAATTTTTTCTTTCCTGGTTTGTACTTTTCCTGAGAGCAAACTGACTATCATTCCAGACAACATGGACACAACCTAGGTTGCCTTGCTAATCGGTGTTTTTGTTCCAATGTTGGATATATACGGTAATTATAGTTATTTCAAATAAGAATGGAAAAATTTTTCTATTGAAACTTAGTTATAGCAAGAAATACTTGTCTCAATCTAAATTAAAATAACTATAAATCTGGCTTTCATAGAATGACTTTTGAACTAAAAAGCAACAAGGACATAACCTATGGAAAAAAATAAACTAAAAAGTCGCCGTAGAAGGGCGAGGCTTTAAACCCAATTTTTCGGTAAGTAGTCAGGTAATATAGAATTAATATGGCCCGTATAACAATACTAAATCATTTGTCAAATTATAATCATTGGACTTTTTTTTTAATAGCTCTAACTCCTGTTGCTTTCGCCTTCTGCCTCCTACCTTAAATTAACCCATTTCTTTATATTATTCAGATAGTATTACTATAATGGTCTCAGGCTTAATTAAAAATGTAACTGGCTTCCATCAGCACTCGATAGCTACATAATTGTTTCAAAGTAAATACTTCTTTATAATTTTTATAATCTCTTAAGGAGGATTAATACAATCCTATCATCGTAATAGCATGTTAGGTACAATACAAGCAGTCTGTTAATATTATTCTACCTTAAGTACAATAAAAGGGGTTGATTTGAATGGAAGTAATTCCTCAACAGTTAGATAACATTAGAAGTCAACTGATGAGCCATACCAGAAAAAAGAAACCTAAAATGCTGATAGTAGATGATGAACCCGATAATTTGGACTTACTCTACCGGGCTTTCCGACGAGATTTTAATGTTCTCAGAGCTGAAAGCGGAACTGAGGCCTTGGAAATTTTGGCCTTAGAAGGGGAGGTAGCCATTATTATATCAGATCAGCGAATGCCAGAAATGAAAGGTACAGAGTTTTTAAGTAAAACTTTGCCCCAGTTTCCTAATACAATCAGAATTATTCTCACTGGATTTACTGATATTGAAGATTTAGTAGAGGCCATAAATTCTGGACAAATATATAAATATATTACTAAGCCTTGGGACCCAAATGAACTAAAAAGAATTATAGAAAAGGCTGCACAGACTTATAAAGTTTTAAATCAACGTTCTGAATATCTGGAAAATTCTCAGACTCAATTGGATTTGTTGAGCAATATTGTCCAGATTTCTCATAAGTCTGAGAGCATTGAAGAAGCTTTAACACAAATTGCATATATCTACAGTGAAACTTTTTCTACAGACCTGTGTATTTTACAATTAGTTGAGAATAATAGTTTAAGCTCAATTCAAGGATTTAGTAGTAGGCTTGGCAGGGTAGATAACTTGTTGGCTAACGATCCCCTGGCAATAGAGGCGATCACTTCTGGGAATCTACAATTTGTGATAAATGTTTCACAAGATACTAACCTTTCTGATGTTCTACATTACAAGAGTTTAGGAATAGAGACTCATCTTGTGATTCCAATTTCCCACCGCCAAAAACTTCTGGCCTTGATGTCACTGCAATGGCAAGAACCTAGTACACTACGCTCAGAAGAACTGAGTACAATTCATATGTCATCTCAATTACTAGCATTGACTTTCAATAGCTTTGAATAGCTTAAAACTGAAAATTTTGACTTAATTTTATGATTGATGATTCCACAGAAGTTAAGGCCATATTTAATAAAATTGCCCCAGTCTATGACCAACTGAATGATTTATTAAGTCTGGGAATACATAAAATCTGGAAGCAAATGGCTGTGGTTTGGAGTGAACCTGACTATGGCTCTATTTGTCTAGATTTGTGTTGTGGTAGTGGCGATTTGGCTTACATACTGGCCAAGTGTGTGGGAAGTACGGGTCAGGTCTTTGGGGTCGATTTTTCTGTGGAGCAGTTAAGGATAGCTCGTAACCGCCAACCTCCTCTGTTGGGTAAGATTAGTCCTATTCATTGGGTTGAGGCTAATGTTTTGAGTCTACCTTTTGCTGATAATTATTTCGATTGTGCTACAATTGGATATGGCCTACGTAATGTCTCAGATATTCCCCTGTGTTTGCAAGAGTTATATCGGGTCTTGAAGCCTAATGCTAAGGCCGCGATTCTAGATATGCATTCTCCCAGTAGTTCGACTATGCGGTGGTTTCAAAAGTGGTATCTAGATACAGTTGTAGTTCCTGTGGCTCGTAACTTGGGATTAACTAAGGAATATGCTTATATCAGTCCTAGTTTAACCAAATTTCCCACAGGTCAAGAGCAAACAGCTTTAGCATATAAAGCAGGATTTGTCAATGCTAAACATTACCCTATGATTGGGGGTATGATGGGAATATTAGTAATTACAAAATAATTTTTCCTAAATTGTAGCAAAGAATAGACGGGGCTTTCAACTTTGCTTTTAGGTAATTAAAATTGTCTAATATCTTGATTTATTTTGCTCCACCAATTGCAGGTGGAATTATCGGCTATTTCACTAATGATATAGCTATAAAAATGCTATTTCGTCCTTATCGTCCTTATTATATTTTTAGGCGAAAGCTACCCTTTACTCCTGGGTTAATTCCTGCAAACCAAGAACGTTTAGCAAAACGAGTTGCTGATACTATAATGGGTTCCTTGTTAACTCCATCAGAGTTGCAAAATTTAGCACGTCGTTTATTACAAACTGAACGGATGGAGGCAGCTATTCTGTGGCTGCTGCGGATGTCTCTAGACCAATTAAAGCTTGATACAAATACCAAAAGTATCAAAATTCTCGCAAATGTCCTGCGTGATTTATTGGGTCAATCTTTGCCACGACTTCTTAAGGTTTGGGCGAAGAGGGAAGATTTTTTAGAACCTCAACTAAACCAAATTTTTGACCAGGTTTTGCTAGAATTTCAACTAACTGAAATGCAGGCAGCTCAACTATCAGATTGGCTACTTAAAGTTGTTATTCCACCAGATGTATTGAGACAGACTTTAATTGATTTTCTTACAGATCAAAATATTTCCATTATTGATGAAGGTTTTCGGGAAAAAGCTAGTGGTACTTATTGGGTAGTAGCTAATTTGTTTGGGCTGCGTAATACTCTAACTAGATTGAGGACTTTTTGTTTGGATGAGAGAGATTTAACTAATCAACGCTTAATTGAATTAATTACTGCATTGGGTGTTAAAGAAAGAATACAGGAATGGTTACACAATCTTTCGATGCAAAATTTGCCTGTTTCTACGGTACGCCAGTTAAGAAATACAATGCGGGATAGCGTACGTTTATATTTACAAAAACATGGTGCTGATTTGATTCAAGCTTTAAGTTTCTCTGTTGATTGGGAGCATATTGCTAATTTAATTATTAATCGTTTACAAGCTTCATCAATAATGAATAGTTCTCTGGAGTTAGTGAGTCGAGAATTAGCTTTGGTTTTAGAGCGTTATTTGGAGCGAGATTTAGAAAATATTGTGGCTCTGGCCATTCCTATTTTAAATATAGATCAAGTGATTATTGACCGTATCAAGGCTACTTCTGCTGAAGAATTAGAAGTTGCTGTTAATGTAATAGTTAAAAATGAGTTGCAAGCTATTGTTAATTTGGGTGGAGTTTTAGGGGTTGTTGTTGGTTTGTTTCAGATGATTTTGTTAGTATTACAAACGTAAGGTAAAGTCAGAATGGACCTGAAGAGCTAGTCCCATTAGCTTTCTATTATACATAATTTATGTGAGAGTATTAAGATACCGGAGTCCCATTTTCAAATCTAGGTCATTTCAATTATCAGCTACCTTCCCCTGAAACCAGAGCCTTAAAATACTGAAAAAGAAGTGCTTGGGTAGTGGATTTAAAGAAAACAGAAGCCTTAAATTGCAGTAAGATTACTAGGCATTTTTCATCTCTATTTGCCATTATGTAAGCAGGACCACCAACAAAATTGTACTCGCCGATTAAAACTATTAACAACATTGATTAAGTCTATTTATTAACCCTATGCCAACTTCAAACTCAAACAATTCTCATCCTAAAACTAAACTTGAGCCAGAAAAATATGCCCGCCTTAAAGCTGAACTAGATGCTCCTTATCGAGGATTACGAAAATTTATTTATGTAGCTTTCACAATTTCTGGTTTCATTGGAGCTTTTATTTCTTTAGCAAAAATTATTGCTGGCCAAAATATATACTCTGCTTTTCTTAACTTTGCTTTACAAGTAGGAATAATGGCCTTGATGATTGGGTTGTTTCGTTTAGAGTAACAGTCTAGAGTTTCTATAGCCATACACAGATACGTTAGTACATGATTTTGCTTCTTATGACCTATTCCCTGTGACATTACAACCCAAATTTATTTTCCTAAACAAAAATATCCAGTGCTATATAGGACTTGGCAAATAGGTTAAGACATTTATAAGCGCTCAAAATCAGTCAGACTAAATCTGGTTTACATAGAAAGTTTATTAAAGGGGTAAGCAAGGAGGCAGATTGCCAAAAGCAAAAGGGTTAGAAGGACAGGAAGCAGCAGCTAAACAGGTTAAAAGGCTTTAGAAAAAATAGCTTGGCATATATGGGATTTAGTATCAGGGATTACTATGAGTTTTGGCTAACCCATAGCGCCATTAGTCCTATTATTCCTCTTCTATAGGTAATAAAAGTTTATATTTAGTAACAAGTGTATATAATTGGCCATAAAAATATAAAAAAATAAAGAAAATATTATGAAATTAAGGATTATTACAAAATTGCTGACAATATAGTAGGTACAAATTAATTGAGGTCAGCCAATATAAAGACCTTAAACTTTAATTGGGGTTAACTAATATAAAGACCCTAAATATAAAAAGTCAGTTTTTAAAAGCGAAATGCCTAGTTCTATATATATGAACTAGGCATTTTGTTTTGAGATTTACTACTGTTTTAGGGCTTTGTTGGACGGAAAACGATAATACCAATTAAAGAAATAATGCTACAAAAGCTAGAGTTAGGGTTGACTGAATCAATCTGAATTAAAATTGACTTTTTATTCAAGCAAAGTATTACTTTCCACTATTATAATTAACTCAACTATAAGATTTAATGATATAACAGACGGTCAAAATAGTCTTTTCTGTAAAAAAAGTACAAAGAGACAGAAAAGGCCTTTTTTAAGAGGGCGGAAAGGCTGATTACTACAAAAGTAATTGTGAGCACACAGACCTAAGGTTTCATATAGCTTACTTTCAAGTTTTTAATAAGCTAGTGTTTCCAGAGTTTCTCGTAAATATAAACTAACTCGTTTATCTAAAGACATATTCTGCTGATCATTACCATCAACCTCACGGCCCAATTGCCATTTCTGAAATCCTGAAGTTAAAGCGATGGCTTGCTTCAAACTATCCCAAACTAGAGCTTCTTCCTCATTCTTCAAAGAAGTAACATTAATATTACTCATAAAATTTACCTGATTAATGAAGGACACATTATTTAATACTAAGGACACACTTTTAATACCGAAGTTGCTAATATCTCAGCTCCCTCACTATTTAAGGATAGCTCACTAACCAAAAATCAGGTGTTTCTATTAAATCATATGTTACAAAATCGTGACTTTTTCATCTGATTATACCTGGTGCTAACCATTTTAGGTAGATAGTTTCCGACGCTTAGTTACCATTTGATAGACCTCTATTATATCACTTTCACTCCAACTATTAAAGTTGTCGAAACTAATACCACATTCATAACCTGCATTCACCTCTTTAACATCATCCTTCATACGTCTGAGGGAGTCCAATACACCTGTGTGTATAATTACTCCATTGCGACGCACTCGCACTTTGGAATTACGGACAACTTTACCAGATAGCACATAACAACCCGCAACAGCACCACGGTTAATTGTAAAGACAGCACGGACTTCTACTTCACCTAATGCTTCTTCTACAAGCTCAGGATCTAACAAACCTTCCATTGCCCCTTGGATATCATCCAAGAGTTTATAGATGACATTATATTCGCGCACATCCACCCCAGCCCCATCTGCTGCTTGACGCGCTCCGGATGCCATAGTTGTATTAAAGCCAATAATCACAGCTTCACTAGCTGCTGCTAAGTCAATATCTGTTTCTGTAATTTCTCCAGCTCCAGATAATAGCAACCTTAGTTGTACTTCTTTCTGAGGTAGTTGTCGTAGAGCAGCAACAATAGCCTCTATTGAGCCTTGCACATCAGCTTTTAGTATCAAGTTAAGTTCCTTGAGTTCTCCTTCCTGGGCACGAACTGAAACAGCACCCAAACTAGTTCGACGCATAATCCGCGATTCTCTTTTCGCATCTGCTCTTTCTTCAGTAATAGCCGAAGCTTCTTTTTCATTCTTAAACACTTCAAACTCATCACCAGCTTGAGGCACATCTCTAAGACCAAGAACTTCTACAGCAAAGGATGGACTAGCTTTGTCTACTCGGTCGCCTCGATCATCAATCATTGCTCGTACTTTTCCATAGACTGAACCTGCAACTACAATCTCTCCCACCTTTAAAGTTCCATTTTGCACTAATAAAGTAGCTACCGGGCCTCTTGCTTTATCCAGATTAGCTTCAATCACTGTACCTTTGGCCAAACGTTCTGGATTTGCTTGTAAATCTTCTACCTCTGACACCAGCAAAATCATTTCCAGTAAGGTATCCAAATTTTGCTTCTGGATAGCACTAACTGGAACCATAATTGCATCTCCGCCCCACTCTTCAGGTACTAGTCCATGTTCCATCAATTCTTGTTTAACGCGGTCTGGATTAGCTTCTTCCTTATCAATTTTGTTAATTGCTACTATTAGTGGTACTTCTGCGGCTTTCGCGTGACTAATAGCCTCTATAGTTTGTGGTTGTACCCCATCATCTGCAGCTACAACCAAAACAGCAATATCCGTGACTCTTGCCCCCCTAGCTCGCATTGCAGTAAAAGCTTCGTGACCAGGAGTATCTAAGAATACTACTTGCTGCATCTGGCCTTCATGTTCCACATCAACATGGTAAGCTCCTATATGCTGAGTAATACCACCGGCTTCCCCTGCTGCTACTTTAGTTGCACGAATTGAGTCTAAGAGACTAGTTTTTCCATGATCGACATGTCCCATAATTGTTACGACTGGAGGACGACGTTGAAGATTTTCGAGGTCCGTATCTTCCAGTATTTCAGTAGTTTTCTTAGCCGCGGATTGCTCTTCTGGAATTTCTATTGGAATTCCTTCCTCTTTTACCACCATTTCTATGGTAGGAATATCTAAACTTTCAGTAATATTGACTGCTATACCCTTCATAAACAGTCTTCTGATAATCTCTGTTTCCGGCACTACTAAAGCTAATGCTAATTCCTGAACCGTCATAGAAGCACTGATAACTAACTTTTCTAGAGGTCTTACTTCATCAGGTTGAGTTTGTTCATTACTTTCATTCTTGACAGATTCACTGGATGGACTAGATTTCTTTTTCAGACTAGAAGTATTGCTGCCAGGCTGTGGTTTAGTTTTTTTCGCAAAACTTTTTGGTTTTGCCGGACGGGCTAAAGATAAACTCATTGTTACTGTTGCAGGTTTATTCAAAAGTTCTGCTAATTCTTCATCTTCATCTTCTAGTAACGGTTTTACACGAAGACGCTTAGCTTTTGCAGTAGACTTAGCATTTTTCTGAATAATTTCGCTGCTTTCTTCTTCTTCTTCTTCCCACTTTGAACCTTTCTTCACCTTGGTTAAAGCCGGCTTATTTGGAAGTATAGCTTTTCGCCTTGGTTTTTCTAATTCATAATTTATAGTCTCTATTGCACCGTCTTCTTTCCCTTTCTCTTCTACATTTAAACCTAAGTCTACATCTATTGGTTCTTCTATAACAGGGGTTGTTAGTTTTGGCTTTGGTGCAAGTTGAGGTTTTTGTTCTTGCTTTAGTTTAACTGTCGGCTTATCTCGATTTTTTGGCTTTAATTGAGGAGAATTTTCAGGAGCAGAAGGGAATGTTTTTACACCTTCTCTCTTATGGGAAGTATCTTTATTTTCTTTTTTAGATACAATAGTAGGTTTTTCTAGGGGAGTATCCTTATTTTCTTTTTTAGGTGCAATAGCAGGTTTTTCAAAAGGTTTTTCTTCCTTATCTTTTCTTTTCTTGCCTTCTTGCTTTGGTTTTTTGTTTTTTTGATTCGGTTTGTTAATGTTAGTATTTCGTGCATTTCGATTCAAGCTCGGAGGGGCTGGTCTTGCAGGTGGAGCTACTAACTTTGGGACTTCTGCCGTTACCATTTCAGTGCTATCTGTTTTCTCAGGACTATTATTTTTCTCAACAGTATTGCCCTTATTTAAGGGTCTATTTGGATGTTGCATTGAAGAATTATCACTTACTTCTAAATCAGATCTATCTTTTAGTGTCTCTGAATTCAGGGATGAGTTTGGCCTAGAGCTACCAACTGGTTGAATTTGATTATTTAATACTGAGGTATTTGGGGGAGTTGCCACTAAATTATTGTTTATTTTGCTGTGATTTTTTTGTTGGAACTTTTCTACTAATGGTTTGGGTTTGCGTACTTCTAGTATCTGCTGTTTTTTCTGTTCGTTATGATTACTACCTGAATCTTGATTTTGAGAGTCACTTTTTTCCAGAGCAGCAGACTGACTAGGAGAGTGGGGTAAGTTTTCTGCTGTAGTGCGAATTAGTTCTGCTTCTGATTCTGTAATAGTGCTACTATGACTCTTCACTGATATGTTGAGCCTTTTACACACCCCTAATATATCTTTGTTTTCCAAATTCAATTCCTTTGATAATTCATAAATTCTTACTTTTCCATTGTTCATCCACTCTACCCTCTCTTTAAAAAATTTATTTTTACATTGTTATAATGTTAATTTTAGGACTACACTACGATTATACTGGATTTATGTTCAGTTTTGTTGTCGAAAAGGTTTTTTTCAGTTTTCACCCAAGCACTTTCAGAACTTAGGGGTAATTACTAGTTGACATCCTTCCCGGCCATGAGGCAGAGAACTCCCTAACGAGCCGTAGCTCCGATGCAAGTTTACTCTGGTTATGAAGAGCTAGTTGATCCAAATCCTTCTGACCATTCTGCCTCCTGCCTCAACCTTTTAATAAACCTCCCTGCCCTTGTAAACTAGATTTCGGATTCACTCAGTACTTAAGCTAACCCTTCAGATCCCCTCCTCAAAGTGGTAGGTTGCTGGTTGTATTTTCCTTCAAGTCCGTTTTTTTCTCCGTTTCGCTTTTGCTTCGCGACACGAAACGCAAAACTACTCGGCAAGAGGCAGATATCCTGAAGGAGTTATGCCCAAGGAACAACTTAATATATCTATAGATACATTTTTATCATTATCATTTTTAGCCCCACTGTTTAGAAAAACTATAGCAAGGTGCGCCGGTATGTTTACATATAGTCATTTTAATTTAGATTGAGATAAGTATTCCTTGCTATAACTTAGTTTCAGCAGAAAAAGTTTTCCATTCTTATTGAAAATGACTATAGTACAAGTTGTTACTAATATAATGTCAGCACAATATGGGTACTACATTTCAAAATAATAGTGGTATGTAAATATGTGGCCGCTCATGGCTATATTCTCTAACTGAAAAGTTTAACTTTCCACCTGAAAATCCACAAAAATGTCAAGTTTGAGATGCAAGTTCGTGTTTTTTAATTACTCTCAAATGACGACTATATTTTCCCGCTTTTCATTCTTAGAATTTTTCCGTAGATCTCCAAACTAGCTCCCAATGGTTTTAGATTCATTGCTTAGCTTCCCTTAAGATTTTTATAATCCCGTGGTCGCATCACTTTTCAATCATTCCATGATTCAAATCTTCTCAAACAACTGTTTGATTTTTACCAGATTATTTCGGTAGATAATTTATCCAGGAAATACGTTAAATATGTCCGTCAATTTGGCATGAAATTTAGCAACTCTTAATCTCTATTTTTGATATCGTCATTTCTCCTCTACTTTTCTTAAGCTATACATAAATTAAAATTATAATATCCATTTTTTTTTCAAAGGTAATAGACAACAGGCTACAGACAAAAGGAAATATAAAATCTCAATTATTTTTCGCCTAACACAAAACCAGGCTCTCACCTTGACAACGGGCGGACAAACAAATAGTTTAGTACCTTACCAGGCTCTCACCTTGACAACGGGCGGACAAACAAATAGTTTAGTACCTTAGCATTCAACCGTTAACTATCAGCTATTGCTTTTGGCTTAAATTAAAGGTTTATTAATTGAGCCATAATTTAATTTTGCTACAAAAGCAGGGTCTTATTGCTTTGAGCTGATAACTAATAACTTAAGGCTTACCTTGACACTTTGGTATTTTTGCCCTTACGTTGGATCTGTACAATGCTTAAATCTAGCTTGAGTGTTTTGGGTCATAAATTTTCCAACTTCTGCCATAGAGATGTGTACATTTCTGGTGGTATATAAGCTTTAAGTGAACGGCCTAACTTATTTTTTTTATGGGCAACTTTCAAACATTCGATTTTTCTACAAATGTAAGCTGAACGACCTTCTCCTTGGTCTAATTTAATAGTATCAGACTCTTTGCTCCTAATAACTCGCAAAAATTCCTCCTTAGGAGACAGTTTTTTGCAACTAACACATCTACGATAATTTGGTTTCATTTTAACTCGGTTTGTAATTAATTTTTTCACTCAATTATTCAGATTTTTTATCTGAATAATCAATCGACAAGTAATTATGATCTTAATTCACGACACACACTCTATGTGATCCAAAAGCCTATACTGTAAAAAATACAGGGAATAAAAAATAATAGTAGTTAATTATAGCAATCCCAGATAAGTTGTGATAATTCAACAACTATAAATAAACTTCGAAACCCTTTTCCATCGATTGTTTACCCCCAACAATGCCTAAAAAGTGCTAATATTTTAGACACAAATAAAAGAGGATTGCTATAAATATTCACAACTTATAAACCTGGAGCAGATTACTGCTGAGTTAAGTAATTATATTGATAGTTTTAGGTAGAAGTATTGAATGTTAAAAAAAAATCAAATTATCAAATTCGAAAAAATATAGAAAGTTAAACTCAACAAATTAATTGTACAAAGTTTTCCGAAATTCATTAAATCTATCTAAAGACCGTTACCCAAAAACGATTATCCAGTTATCAATACATTTTTATTTGTCTATTACTGGTTGGAGTATCTGATGGATCAAAGCTTTCTGAGTATGCAAAATTTATTTAGAAGATTAAACAATCAAGGAATACACCCCAAAACATTTAACTTCTCTCAAGCTTGTAAAACAAGAGATACCTAAATATATATTAATATAATTCGTCTCTTCATCAGGACTTACGCAGTACCGCTATATGTGGTGCCAAAAATTATTATTTTCAAGATATTGCCACTATACATAGTGCCGTTGCGTAAGTCCTGTTCATAAGAGAACTCCGTCGACATGAAGGATAAATAAAGGCTCCTTTATATTCTATCGTTTATCTAACCATGATCAGTCTAGCAAGTCAACTATTATGGAATCCAGGATATCAGCAAGTCAAATTATTTTGTGGCTAGGATAGTTGGACATCATAACTATAAGGAATTATGATTCATTTTGGGCAAGCACATGACCATAAATATGGGAATGAAACAGTATAATCCATATCAGAAAAGAGTGTAGGTATCATGGAATTAGGCTTTGCCTTTTGTGAAAGAATCAGAAATTTCAACTAAAAATAAAATCATGGGTTTGTCTCAATAATTAAAAATTATATCAGTTGAGAAACCCTGGAAAATGGCCAGGGCTAAGTGGGAAAAGATGAAAGATAAGTAGAAATTAGAGTAGTAGCGTTTTGTCACTGAGAAGAAAGACAAGAATTTTGATTAGCTACCAATTTACGAGGGGATGGAAAAATTTGAAGTAAGCAATGAAGAAATATAGCAATCCTCTGGGTGGTTGTGGCAAAATTTCATACTGAAAAAGTTTGGGAAAATCGAATATTTGACCATCTGCAAAAAACTTAAATAGCTACTTAACTATTTGAAAAGAACTGCAAAGATGATAAGATGCAATCATAAAATTTTCCGTTTGTAACCAAATATCTTCTATAGGGTTTTGTTCTGGGGCATTCGGAGCAAATTTTGTACAATTTATCCACCATTTTTCTTCGGGTTTTTCTTGATTAATTAACATCAAATATTCCCGAAACTCTTGAGAGTTATGATAACTTGCACCGTCCCAAAATATTGCAAATCTTTTTCCCGGTCTTTGCTCTTTTAAATATTTAACAAATTCCATAGTATTTAAAGACGTAAAACAAAATCCAGAGTCGAGGGTTGTCAGACAGAGCTAAAAAATTTGGAGTTATAGTTATTCCTTATTTAAAATAACTATAGTAGAATAAATTTATTGGCAATTAGTGCGATCGCTAAGCGTGATAGAGGAACTTTGGCAAATTTTGAATTTGTCATTGGTAAACTCCGGCAACTGATATAGCAATGAGCGCTTACATATTTACATGTTACTATCGGGCTACAAATGTAGCACAATTCATACCACTATTACCAATACTTTCACATATATTACATTAGCAGCTTCTTGTACTATGTGAATATACCAGCGCACGTTGCTATGCCATTTTATTGAGACAGTGATGGTATCCTACTCCATATTATAAGTATAAATACTTACTCAACTTTCCCCCTCTTTCTGTGCTACATTTTGTCGTGCAGAATGTAGGTTGTAATAGTGTTTAAAATAGTTCTCAATTAACAAAATATTTTTTGAGTAATAAATCTTAATTATTTTATCACATATGAGGGTATTAAATTATAGCGGTTTTCACTTCATGACTACAAAACTTTTGCCCTCAACATAAGTGCCTTTTACCTTTAAGCCAAAACATCTATATTTTTGAACAATGAAAACTACTATAATTTAGATTAATTGCGATTTTAACTAATTAGTTTGAACCCTAAAATTATTATCATCATACTTAAGTTAACTCCAGAGGATATTCAGTTTCGCTTTCATCAACCTCTAAAGAATTATCTAGTTCGTCAAAATTTTTGTCAAAAGTATTTTCTATGACTTCTAATTCTCGTGCCTTAATTTCATTTTCTTCTTGCTTCGCCAATGCTTGACGATGAGAGACTTCAGCGGCAACCTTGCTATCTTCTTCAGCATGGTCATATCTATCCGTGTCCTTAATATCAATTTTCCATCCTGTCAGACGAGCCGCTAGACGCACATTTTGTCCTTCTTTGCCGATGGCTAAACTAAGTTGGTCTTCAGACACCAAAATATGAGACCTCCTTTCCTCTGGATCAATCAAACGAACTTCGTCTACTTTAGCTGGACTAAGAGAATTGGCAATATATGTAGAGGGGTCTGGAGACCAGCGAATTACATCTATTTTTTCACCTCTCAATTCATTCACCACTACCTGTATTCTTGATCCTCTTGCACCAATGCAAGCTCCCACAGGATCTACATCCCTTTCTAAAGTATCAACCCCTATTTTAGTTCGAGGACCAACGTAGCGGGATGGGGGATTGGCCTCTCGAGCAACTGCGACAATTCTCACTACTTCATCTTCAATTTCTGGGACTTCATTTTCAAATAAATAAACCACTAACCCAGCATCAGCCCTAGAGACAAGTAATTGAGGCCCGCGAGTAGAGCCTTCGCAAACCCGCTTCAGATAGACTTTAAAAGTTGCATTAGCACGATAGTTGTCGTTAGGTAGTTGTTCTTTTTTAGGTAGTTCAGCTTCTACTTCTGGTCTGCCAAAACCACTACTTACAGCTAAAATAACTGACTGTTTTTCAAATCTTAAAACTCTGGCTTGGAGTACTTCTCCTTCTAAGTCTTGAAATTCTTCTTGAATCATTTTTCGTTGCTGATCCCGTAGTTTTTGAGCTAAAACTTGTTTAGTCTGTATAGCTGCCATGCGACCAAATTCATTTTTGTCTGGTGTTACGTCCAAAAATACTGTGTCATTTAACTGAGCTTCTGAGGCTACTTCTAGAACTTCTTGAATAGCTATATGGTGATCTGGATTTATTACTTCTTCAACAATGGTTTTTGTAGCTAATACCCGATAACCTTCTTCTTCAATATCCAACTCTATTTCAAAGTTATCAAAGTAATCATCTGTGAAATTTACTCCATCTATACGTTGAGTCCTTCTGTAGCGTTCATATCCTTTTAATAAAGCTTCTCGTAAAGCAGTCTGAACTGCTTGTTTTGGTAAATTACGTTCTTTACTAATATTTCCAATCAACTCTTTAAGTCCAGGCAAGCTGACCATTGACATGATTTTTTATCCTCTAAATTGTTATGAATTATTGTTATTAAGACTAATTCCTTCAAATCTTCGTAAGATCAAGGTATCAATAATCTAGGTACTCTAGGTATTTTTTTGTTTTTTTGAAAGCTAGATGCTAGAAATAGAAAAACAAAGACAAATATGAACTATTGGTTTTGAGCTTGTATTTAGTTGAGACCAACTCATTTTCATTAGACTACTAGGAGTTTGACTTTCCTTTACAGTAAAATCTTAATTTCTGATTCAAGAAATGTAAGTCCTACAAATTATCAAATAAAAAAACCATCATCATAGTATTGGCCCCTTAAACACTTTCTATTTTCCTTAGTCATGACCTGCAAAGAGGGTGTAGCAAGATATTGACTTGTTAAAAAGTCTGAGTAAAGTGATTGGGACTATATTATAAAAGTTGGATGATTGGTCCAAATTAAAACATTCCCTTTCAAATCCTGAAAAATCTTATAGAATAAAGATGCAGAGTGTTGACAAAAACATCATATTAATAGCTTCTCCTTGGGATTTGGGGGTGAAAAAAATGAAAAAAATTAACTTTACTATTTCAAGCTTATGGCTTCAGCTATTGTTAACTGAGAACTGAAATGACCGATTTTAATTTCTAACTTTCTTCTTGTAGTTCAACCGTATTAATAAGATAACGTGGAATACCCACTTGTCGCCCTTTTTGGTTAATGTAAACAGCTGTTTGATCACGACTAACCAATTGTCCTATCCAATGATTTTTACCTTTATAGGGTTCGTAAGTGTTCACAGTTACACTAAAGCCTTTAAAGGCAATAAAATCTCGATCATTATCCAAAAACTTAGAAATACCAGGACTGGATATTTCTAGTAGATATGGTTCAGGTATTATATTTGCTGCATCTAGTTGTTCTTCTATGGCATGACTCATTAGTTCACAGTCATCTAAACCTGTGTCTTGATGAGGGTGTCTAATGTCCAATCGCAGAACTGGTGGATGCTGGTTTGTATGAAATACTGCTCCGACTAATTCCAATCCTAAGGATTCAGCAATAGGAGTAGCAAATTGGATGATTTGTGGTACTAATGGATGACTCATGACAAATGCAATAAAAAAAGTGGGCTTTACCCACTCCCCATTGAAAATTGTTAATATTTTAATTAACACCCAAGTATTATATCTCTTTTTGGTTTTATATTGACATCTTCGCTTTATAGAATTGAAAAAAATTAACCGTTAAGTTAAGTTTCTAGTTATTGAGGAATTTTTTATACTTTAGGCTAACTCTATTTACTTACCTAGGGCATGATTAATCTGTGGCACTTATTAGTTATACTTGGATTAGGCTAGTTGATAAACTATCAAAGCATTTACCGAAAAATTAGGTTTAAAGCCTCGCCCATAAGCGGGCAACTTTTTAGTTTATTCTTTTTCCACGGCTTATGTTATTATTACCTCTATTTCACAGGAAATATATTAGTCGCGGGTGGGCAATCTGAGATAAAAAACGGGCAGGTTGGCCAGTATAAGACTACTCCTAAAGTAGCAACAGCTTGTGAGGTTTTAATACGCCGAGGGGCTACGGCTCGGTAGAGGCTCTCATTGCTTTGGGCCGGGGAGCATTTCAAAAGATATCAACCCTTTAGTATTTCGGAATATAAAGAAGTGTCAGCTTATCGGTGGGTCAAGCTCACTCAGATAAACATCTTGGGTAGATTTGAGCATAAAAATAAATGGTAAATGGGCAAAACTTACTCCTACTTCTTCTATAATTCTCATTTCTCCCTACTATCTAAAAATACTTTTTTAAAATGGTACTAACTATTTTTAGGTTGTATGGCAATCCTAAATCATTTGTAAAACCACTGGACTTTTATAAACATAGCTCCAACTCCTGTGAATTATGCTTCTTACCTCCTGCCTCAGAGGAATCTATTTCTTTGGCCATTCACATATGATTGCCATAGCATCTTAAAATTTATTAGACAATGGCTGTGATTGTCTGGTTTGTTCTAAAATTTTCTCCACATCTTCCTGACTCATTGCCATCACATAATTAATCTTTACTTCTTCAAGAAATGCTGATATTAAAGACTGAAGTTCTTCTAAGGTCTGTTCCTCTTGTAATTCTGCCCTTAGCGCTTTACTGAAGTGTTGAACTAACTGTTCGGATAATTTTGTTCCCTCTGGATCTGCCATTGCAGCTTTAACTATTTCGTAAGCATTTTGTGGTCCTTCAGTGGCAATATTGGATAATTCTTTGACTAATCTTTCCGATAATTGATTTGCTAAGTTTTCTACTCCTGGTATTTGCTGAAACCTCTGAAATGCAGGTGATTCTGCTATGATTTTTTCTATGTTATAACGGATTATGGCTTCTATATCTGATTGAATTTGAGGTATGACTTTAAAGACAGTTATCTGTACTAATTTTGTGGCGATCGCTTCGATTTCATTAATTTTATTTAGATCGACATAAGTTCTATCTTGAGAGGAAAATATTCGTTTAGCTAATTCACCGTTTGTTATATCTTTTTGTACCTGATTAATTGCTTGTATTATTACTACTTCTGTTAGTTCTTGAGCAATGGAAGCAAGAAAACCTCGGCTAGCTTGTGCCCTGATTGTTTCAAGGTTAATAATCTGAGCATCATTGAGACGAATTATCACAGGAATTATGCGCAATATTTGTACAAATGGTAATAGTAAAAAAATATCATACCAACGCCATAACATTGCTTCTGGCCAATTGAGGCTAGGATAACGGCGACTAATTAAAAATGTTCGGCCTAAAAATTCTAAACTAAATATGATGATGAATGGTATATCAATTCTGGCAAAATAATCAGTTAATCCTCCACTTTCACCAATACCTCGATAATAATTTTTAGCCATTAATGGTTGGATTTCTGTTTCAAACCATTCAAGTTCATCAGTCAGTTGATTTTTTGTCAAATATTCTTGATTCCAGAAAGTTTTAAATGATTCTTTTGCAGAATCTTCTGGGTTCGGAATTCTATCTCTTATGCGATTTTTGATTTTTTCTAAAGAGCTACTTTTATTAGCAACTGCAAAAGGATTTTGATTAATCATATCTACAGAGAGTTCTCGTAGCTCTTCTAATTGTTCCTGTACTACTAAAGAATCAACACCTCTAGGAATTTTTATTATTAATTCTTCAAAAATATCTAGGTATTTTTCTGTGTCTCGATTAGGTTCAATTCCTTTAATAGGGTCGTATATTTTTATGAGACTAGGAATATAATCAAAATAGAAATCCCTTAAAGTAATATATGTTATATTAAATAGCACTAGGGTAAAGTTTACTAGAGCTAAAAGTGCCATAACGACTTCAAATATTGGTACTTTGCGAGTCTTTCGACGGGTATATTTTGTAGTTGCCATTGATGATTTACTGATTTATATATTTGTTTGCGATATTTAATATCTGATACTCTTATGGGGTTCTGATAAATTATAGCAATCTCTTGGTCTCATAATTATAGTTATTTCAAATAAGAATGGAAAACTTTTTATGCTGAAATTTAATTATACCAAGAAATAATTGTTTCATTCTAAATTAAAAAAAAACATGGTAGAAGCAGGGGATCACCAATTACTATTTTTGCCAAAATACTCTCCTGATTTAAATGACATAGAAAATGATTTTAGTGCATTAAAAAGAGCTAGAATGTATTCACCTATCAAGACATCTCGATCTAGAAATTATTCGTAATTATTGTGCCAAATAGTGTCTCATTTTTATTTAAAATAATTATAATAATTAAAGATTTTTAGCAAATAAATTTAACATTTTGTAACCTTATTTGAATATATATTAAGAGTAATATCTATCCGAAAAAAAACCAATTATTGTGTTTACAATTCAATATGACAGTACCCTATATAGCAATCCTAAATAGGTTGCGATAAATCAAAAAGTAGATAAAAAAGTTGAAACTCTTACCTGTTAACTGTTGCCTGTTGCTTGTTTCCTAAAAAGCAGTAAGATTTTTCCCAGAAATAAAATAGGATTGCTATATATAGTATACCTGGGTAAATCCTGTTTTTATGAGACTAGGAATATAGTCAAAATAGAAATCCCTCAAAGTAATACAGCAGTCCGCCCATAGGTTGCAACAAATCAAAAAGTAAATAAAACTTTTAAAACTCTTACCTATTCTCTTCTCTATATGTCATATTAAATAGTACTAGAGTCAAGTTTACTAAAGCTAAAAGTGCCATAATAACTTCAAATATTGATACTTTGCGAGTCTTTCAACGGGTATATTTTGTAGTTGCCATTAATGATTTACTAAAATTTATATATTTATTTGCGATATTTAATATTTGATATTCTTATAGGATTTTGAGAATTACAGTAATCTCTCTGTATTAAAATCAGTATCGGGTATTATCTGTTATTAAGTATTAGCCAACCAGCTAGAGCGATTAGCATTTTCTATGGTGAAGATTTGGGGGCTGGCTGTAGTTTTGTGCCTAATGGCAGTGCTGTTCAGGCCAAGAATGGTTTTCTGAGTCAACTGCCTGGTAACAGCATCGAAGATTTTGAGAATTCCACAGAAAAAGACACCAGTCCCCTTGACCTATCCTTTACAGGCGGTGCTGGTACAATTAAAGGTACTTTGACTTCGAAAGGTAGTGGCACTGTGGCTAACAGTAGTGTTGATGGGGTCTTTCCCACCTCTGGTAAGCAGTTTTGGGCGACTAACAGTCAATTCTCAATCGATTTTGATGCGCCTGTCGTAGCTTTTGGCTTCTTCCTTAGCAATATTAAAACAAATCCCCTTATCCTGCGACTAGCTCTGGTCGGAGGTGGCACTCAAGACCTTTCGATTGCTACAACAGTCCCAGCACCTGATGGAACCCTTGCTTACTTTGGGCTTATTCATATAGATAATCCTTTTAATAGTGCAACCTTTATTGGGGCAACAAGTACTGATGGATATGGTTTTGATGATTTAACAATTGGTGTAAAGCAAGCGGAAACTGTACCTGAACCTTCAACCGTTCTGGGCATAGGTATGGCATTAGGTCTCGCTGCATTATTTAAGGACAAGAGAGCTTAGTAAAGATAATTGAGTCTCAATTTACTTGTGATATTCCCCAGAGAGGGATTAAGCGATCTAAATTAAAGGCGTTTTTAATACTTGCCGAAGGTAAACTTAAAAATGTACTAGCAGGAGAGGGAATAAGGCCAATAGTCCTTCCTTGTTCGGGTTGTTCCGCGAACAGTATTCAATCTAACTCAATATCTCCTAAACTCTTCTGTTGCTGCTTGAGTTCTTGCTCTCTTTCAGAGCTGGGAGTTGGTGATAAACTATCTATAAATCCTACTTAACAATGATTTGAGGCGGTGTTCTTCTGAAAGATATTATTTGCATTTGGCCTTGAGATTCAGGAGATTGTGGAAAGAATAATTTTTAGCTTTAAACAGGAAATCAAAACTGGAAAACTTAATCAGACTTACACCTGTTCCTGTCATTGAACTTATCTCTGACAGTAGGATGGGCATAGTTTTAATAAACCATGCTTATAATTTTGGCGTAAGTCTTCTAAAGCAATATCAATTCACTTCAAGGGCATCACAAATAGTTTCAATCTCTAAAATTCAAACAATTACCTGAAACTATTGCCTTTTCAAAGTTTTTACTCGATCAAATCGTGCATTCTGACTTCTGAGTTCAGTGAAATGGTACAAGAAACCTTGCTTAAACAGTAACACCTTCAGTGCGAGCTGCATGAGCTACTGCACCTGCAACAGCAGTAGCTACCCTAGTGTCAAATACTGAAGGGATAATATTTTCTTTGTCAAGGTCTGAAGCTTTGACTAACGAGGCGATCGCTCTAGCAGCTTCTAAATACATTGTAGAGGTAAGAGTAGTAGCCCGACAATCTAGAGCGCCCCTAAATATACCAGGAAATGCCAAAACATTATTAATTTGATTTGGATAATCACTCCGACCTGTGGCCATAACTGCCACATCTCCTGTAACTAATTCGGGCTGTATCTCCGGAATAGGATTAGCCATTGCGAATACTATAGGGTCTTTGGCCATAGAACGGACCATTTCTGGAGTAACAACCCCCGGCACACTAACACCTAAGAATACATCAGCTCCCATTAAAGCATCTGAGAGGGTTCCTGAAGACTCAACGGCAAATGCTTGTTTTTCTTGGTTAAGACCAGTACGACTTTTGGAGACTATACCTTTAGAGTCACACAACCAAATTTTGTTAGCTCCTGCTTTTTGTAATAGACGAGCGATCGCTATTCCAGCAGCACCAGCACCATTAATAACGATCCGAATATCTTCTATAGATTTTTTAACCAACTTTAAAGCATTGATTAATGCAGCTAAACTAACTATTGCTGTGCCATGCTGGTCATCATGAAATACTGGAATATTCAATATCCCCCTTAACTTAACTTCTATTTCAAAACAACGAGGGGCGGCAATATCTTCCAAATTAACTCCACCAAAAACAGGAGCAATATTTTTAACTGTCTCAACAATAGCATCAGTATCTTGAGTAGCCAGACAAATAGGGAATGCATCCACTCCAGCAAATTCTTTAAATAACATAGCTTTACCTTCCATTACTGGTAGAGCTCCTCCGGGGCCAAGATTGCCTAGTCCTAAAACGGCACTGCCATCTGTCACAATGGCAACTGTATTTTGTTTTATGGTAAGGTTGTAAATCTGTTCAGGGTCTTCGGCAACTGCTTTAGAAACTCGGCCTACCCCTGGAGTATAAGCCATTGATAGATCGGCTTGGGATTTGAGGGGTATTTTACCTTGGACTGCTATTTTACCACCACGATGTAAATTGAAGGTTCGGTCATACAGGTTAACTACTTTTATTTCTGGTAAAGCTTTGAGTGCTTGGACAATTTTTTCACTATGTTCTGTACTGTAGGCGTCAATTGTAATTTCTCTGAGTGTGATTTTACGACTTTGTTTGAGTAGATCGATGTGACCTATATTCCCTCCTTGTGATGCGATGGCTTTGGTGACGTTGGCCAACATTCCGGCACGGTTAGGAGTTTCGAGACAAATTGTTAAACTAAATGAGGGATTTGGTGTTAATTGTACCATGTTAGATTTGTTTTAGGTTTTAAATCCTAAATTTTAGTGTCATAGTAGTTAATCTTAAATTGTGAGCGAGCATTTCTTGGGTTTAGTCAGGAATTTCTTCAATGTTTGGAAATTCAATGGGTTGTTCCTTCCAGATAGCCAGTTTTCATACCTTCACGACCAAAGAAATTAAAAAATCCACTTTCCCAAAAAAATCTGATAATTTGTGCTATTGGCTTTTCATGTCAAGTTTTTGTCAAAGTTTTCTACAGATAATTTTGCATAATTGAAATCAAATTACCAGGGATTGGGGATACAAATAATAGCCCTTTTATTTGCTGAGGTAATACTGATTACTAAGTTGCTATTAAAGGTCTTAAAGAAACAGTTTAAGGAGGTGGTAGCGGTATATAAAAATTCTATTTTTTTTTCCAAAATATTGCCGCTTTTGCAAATTTGTCTTTTGGAAAAATGCTCAACTGGCCAAAGTTTCGGAGCTTATTTATAATTTTCGAGTTACAACCCAAATAGGATTGCTATAGTGTTTCCTGTATTTATAGTTTGATATTATGGGAGGATAAATTATTGGGCTTTATGCTGTAATAAATGTACTAAAAAAAACGGGTAAACCGACTATTCAATCTGATGAGATGTGATAAGTTTTTTTTTGTAGGGGGGGTGACAATTACAAACAATCTTGTTCTGTTCGAGTGGATTGAATGTTGCACTTTTTCTGGAATTTATGGGGTATCTAATTACGAACATATTTATCACATTAAGGTATTGGACCATTCGGTGTTGCTGAATTTGTAATGCTGATTACAGGAATTGGCAGAGCCTGAAATTTTAAGCAGTACAGTAGTAAGGATATAGCAATCCTATGAGTGTTCGTGACAAAAATCCTACTGCTTTTTACGGAAAATTGAAAAGGGAACAGAGAATAGTTAAGACTTTTAAAAGTTTTATTTACTTTTTGATTTGTCGCAACCTATGCGCGGACTGCTATATAGATACTTAAGCATTTTTAGGGATGGGTGAGTAACATAAAGTTTTCCGTTCTAATCTTGCTAAATAACATCCTATGTCATTTTCAAAAAAATACTTTTATAGCCCAATATTTCTGTTGGTAATAGTGTTGAGACTAATACTGTAGCGATATTTTTGAGCTTAGTATTGTAACATATTAAACGAGTATTTTCACTATCGTAGATAGTCATTTAATATCATACTGTAGCAATCCTAAATCATTTATGAGAAATCACTAGTCTTCTTGAAAAATAGCTCCAAGCCTTGTTCCTTGTGCTTTATACCTTGAGTATAAGTGCCTTTATATAGCCCATCTCTTTAACTTTTCGATAGGGTTGCTATATTTAAGATACATTTTGAGATATAGTTGTTTGACTTCAGGGTGATATACTTTGGGGATAGGAGATTTAGAAAATTAATGTCCACAGCAGTGAAAACGATAATGTTGTTTTTGCCGTAATATCAAGCATTGTTTTTTACTCCTTTTTTGCCCCGCTGTGCGCTGATGGCCTTAGACTACTGCACTATCTAGAATGTGAACTTGACAATCAATTTGTCTCTCATTATTTGCGATGGCTTGTAGTTTTGCTAAAATTTCTAAGTTCGTTATGGATAAAATCGTCTAGATACTATATATATCTCTAACCCCGTAACAAGGCAATAAATCCCTACACAGTAAACCAGTTCTTAAAATACATAGTGTTATTCGATTGATCATCTTTCTGTGTTTGTAAGCTGGCTTCATATTTTGGGTTTTGAGAAAGTGATACCATTCCTCCATGAAGTTGCACTTGATATAAAGATAAGAATGGTCAGTGAATAGTACCTTGAGTAATAAAACTGTAATAATGGGCAAGAATTATTAAGGGCATTGTTACAGATAAATGGTATTAGACTGGCTCAAGTTTTTACCATTGGTAGTAACTTAAGTCTCCTTTGCCGATTTCTTGTTTCACAATCAACTATCTGATTTATTAGTTTAGTTTTACTTAATTATAAAATTTGGTAAACACGCCCCAAATGGGAAAACTAGTCTAGATTTGTATCTGATAAATCTATAGGAAAAATTTTACACATCATATAGCGTGGCATAGATTTTGGGTATTCATCAACACAATCCCTAGATGCTCCTGATTCATTTTGCCCTTTCTGTGGATTTACACATATAGCAAGTTTTCCTACTGATGGTATTAGTGAAATCACTCTATTTTTAAGACTCTCAAGATCTTGACTTAATTGATCTGCATGTGACATTGAAGGAGTAATAATGAAAAGAGTTTGGACTCCAAATGAATCTGGGGCAAAGCCAAAACTGCATTCATCTAATAGAGATTGAGTTGAAAAGCTTAAAGTTTCATAAAAGCAATTAATTAGTGCTTGATAAAAAGATTCACTCAGGGAATGGTCGTCAAAAGTCGGTCTAGATAACATAATAAATTTCCTCAAGTCGAATTTTTTTTATGGGTAGTTGAACAAAAAGTTATGAGATACGTAGATGTGGGGACAGTGGATAGTCGTTATTCATCAAAACCTGATATATTGCTGATTGTATGGCCACAATAAAGTCCACAAAAATCAGATAACTGAAAAATGAAAGCAAAGATACAAATTTTCTCTAACAATGGCCAAACCTTCTAAGAACATTTCGACAGTTTTACTATGGTTGTCACTTCGACCAAGATGGGTTCCACACCCTCATTGCAAGCTTATGCAGAAGGAAGTAATCTAAGTAGAATGAGCTTCATCAGTAGCCGAGCCTACAGGAAAGTTGTTTATCTTATGAGAGATACTATTCCAAAAGCACAAATGACATACAACTGAGAAGTGTAGCAGATACACAGAACAAGTCATTGCCGACTAGGGGAGTTATTAGTGAGAGATTGTTGGATTAGATTAAGTTTAGCTCACGATAGTGGCTATATTTTCCCAGTACGAATGGGACAGCACAACAATCATCACAAAAACATCTAGTTTCTTGATTCCTAAATATAGTGTTTTTAAAATCAAATAAACACTACATCTGAAAAGTCTACTATCAAAAAGTTTGGGAGCTGAAAGTTATGCTACCGTTAGTGGTCAGTTATTTTAACTAGACCTCCGTTCAATGTCGGCCATGAATGATAGCAACCCAGAGGGAAGGCTTGACCATGCACAGGTGCAGTTGGAACAACTTGGCTATCCACACCACATTCTTTAATGATGCACTAAATTTTTTCTGTATGTTTACTTATATGTTAACTTATGTTAAGATAAGACATCTATGATAGTCCTAGCTAAATTATCTAAACCACAAAACTATAAGATAATTATTACTCATCTTATTGTCATAAATCACACATACGATTATCTTGAATTTTTCTTTTTTTCAGCTTTTTGGAATTCAGATAGCTTGAGAATGACTATAGTAATTCCCAGGGGTATTAGTCAGGTACAAAATCATAGATAAGAACAAAGATTATGGTAATTAAGTTTCAGTTTCTACAGAATCAAGATGGAGTAAACAGGAAAAAATCTTAGTAATTTACAAGTGTGACTCTTCTTTCATTTCCTAATATTTTTTCTGATGTAACCTACAATTAACTACATTTATATTAGAAAACCAATCCTAACCACTAATAATCATAATTTGAGTTGCTTAAGATTCAAAATGAGTGTATTCAGATATTAGTGTCTTTTCTTATGGCCAAAGGCTATTACCTGTAAAAGTAGAAAATATTAAACATAAAAATGAAACCTACTGTTGAACGACTCAAAAGTAAATTTGATCAAGCTTTAGTTGCTGCCTTTGGTCAAGATTTAGCCGGCACAAATTCAATGATTTTTCCTGCTACTAATCCTAGATTTGGAGATTATCAATGTAATGTAGCAATGTCTTTAGCTAAAAAAATTAAGGATAAACCAAGGGCGATCGCTACTCAAATTATTGACAATCTCGATATCAATGACTGTTGTTACCCACCGAAAATTGCCGGACCGGGCTTTATCAATCTTAGCCTTAGAGAAGAATATATCGAAAGTTGCCTACAAACAATAATTAAAGATGAACAACTGAATATTTCCCCGACTAAAAATCCCCAGCGAGTTGTGATAGATTTTTCCAGTCCTAATATTGCTAAAGAAATGCACGTTGGACATTTAAGGTCGACAATTATCGGAGATTCTTTAGCAAGGGTGCTAGAGTTTCAAGGGCATGATGTACTAAGGCTAAACCATGTGGGGGACTGGGGTACTCAGTTTGGAATGTTAATTACTTATTTACGTGAAGCTTTTCCTGAAGCTTTAAAGACTGCTGATGTTTTAGGTATAGGAGATTTAGTTGCTTTTTATAAGCAGTCAAAAAAACGGTTTGATGAAGATCAAGATTTTCAAAAAAAATCTAGACAAGAAGTAGTAAGTTTACAAACTGGCGCTCAGGATAGTCGTTATGCTTGGCAACTTTTATGTAATCAATCTCGGCAAGAATTTCAAGTTATTTATGACTTACTTAATATCAAGTTAAATGAGCGGGGAGAGTCTTTTTATAATTCTATGTTGTCTGGAATTGTACAAGAATTAAATGAGTTAAATTTATTGGAAGAAAGTGGTGGTGCTCAATGTGTATTTTTGCCGGGATTTACTAATAAGGAAGGTGAGGGTTTACCTTTAATTGTACAGAAGTCTGATGGCGGTTACAATTATGCGACAACTGATTTAGCTGCCCTAGTTCATCGGATTAAAAAAGAGGGGGCAACGCGATTAATTTACGTCACTGATGCTGGTCAAGCTAATCATTTTTCTCAAGTTTGGCAGGTGGCAAAACAAGCTGGTTGGATACCAGAAAATGTAGAGATTATTCATGTTTCTTTTGGTTTAGTTTTGGGAGAAGATGGGAAAAAATTAAAGACTCGTTCTGGAGAAACTGTGAGATTGAAAGAGTTGTTAGATGAGGCTATAAATAAAGCGCGGAATGATTTGAAAAAAAGACTCAAAGAGGAAAAGCGTTTAGAGAGTGAAGAGTTTATTGAAAATGTTGCTCAGGTTGTTGGTTTAAGTGCAGTTAAATATGCAGATTTGAGTCAAAATAGGAATAGTAATTATGTATTTAGTTTTGATAAGATGTTAGCTTTGCAAGGCAATACTGCTCCTTATCTATTATATGCTTATGTCCGGGTTCAAGGAATTGCTCGTAAGGGAGAAATTAATTTTGAAAAGTTGAGAAAGGATGCCAAAATTATTTTGCAGGATGAGCCAGAGTTGGTCTTAGGAAAACATTTATTACAGTTGAATGAAGTCTTGAACATGGTGGCTGTTGAACTGTTGCCTAATCGTCTTTGTGAATATTTATACCAATTGAGTGAAAAGTTTAATAAGTTCTTTGAAAATTGTCCAGTTTTGAAGTCGGAGGAACCTTTGCGTACTTCTCGATTATTGTTGTGTGATGTAACGGCAAGAACTTTAAAGTTGGGGTTGTCTTTGTTGGGAATTTCTGTTTTAGAAAGGATGTGATTTGCAGTTCAATTTAATCTTTTTGTGTCTTTACTCTAGATCAATAGTTTGATTTACCAAAGTGATAAAATTTTAGAGTTTAAGGGAGTTATATGCTATCATATTATATAGTTCCTACAATTATGTTAGAATTATAAGTGGCTAGTTTTAATAAAGTGTTACTTTTCAATATAATTTTTAACTAATTCAGTTAATTAGTACTACTATTTTGAAAATAACTCAGAGGTGCAAATATTGGTAAATTTAAATCCATAGTTGTATTCTACAGTTATGTTTAACAATAAAGTATTAATCGCAGATGATGACTCGATTGTCAGAACACTATATTCCCGTATCCTGGCAAATATAGGATTAACTATTATATTAGCAAAAAATGGTTTAGAGGCACTAGAAAAAGTTAGACAATGCAATCCTGACTTAGTGATTTTAGACATTATCATGCCAGAAATGAATGGGTATCAAGTTTGTCGTCAAATTAAATCTAAGCCTCAAACTATGAATATACCTATAGTTTTTTGTTCTAATAAAAGTTCAAAAGTTGATGTATATTGGGGTATGAAGCAAGGTGCAGATGGCTATATTAGTAAGCCGGTAGAAAAGGGTGAACTAGTGACATTAATGGCAAGATTTAATCTGATTAAAAATGCGAGTAAAGAATATAGTTATCAGTGTCTTTATAAGCAGGGAGTGGTCAGGATTTTACCAGTCTGAGATAAATATAATTTCAGTAAAAGTATCGAGCTAAGTCTTGCTTTATTATTAGGATTTTTTATAAATACTTAGTTAAAATTACTTACATTGTTTTCCTCACAAAAGACACTCAATTCTAAATTTCTAACAATTACTTCTAACATAAATAAACCTGCTACAGAATTTCCTTGTTGATCGAGAGGGGGACTATAACAAACAATTACTCCTGTGGTAGGAACTAATCCTAAAATAATACCACTAACACTAGATTTAAGTGGAATTCCTATCTTTTTTGCATAACGATCTGATGTTTCATATAAGCCACAAGTAGTTATAAGTTCTTGAACTATATAACAGTATTTTTGCCATTCAGTATTAGGTGACTTTACCAATAATATTCCTAGAGTAGCTACGTCAAAAATAGTACCAGATAAACAACAGATTTGATTATAAGTGTCTAAAGTAATTTCTACATCTTTTATATAACCAGATTCTACTAATTTTTTAGCTATAGTTTGATTATTCTGGTTAGGTAAAGAACGAACTGAAGCTAAGACATTTTCATCTAAAAATAATTCACAGTTTCCGTAATTATTTAGCCAAGAACAAAAATTAACACACCTTTCTTTAGCAGTATTTCCTGGTAGTAATGATGATAAAGTTATCGCTCCACTATTAATCATAGGATTTCTCGGCCACCCTTCATCAAGTTCTAGTTGTGCTAAAGAATTGAAAGACTTTTTTGAAGGTTTTCTACCAACTTTTTTAAATACAAATTCATTGCCAAATTTAGATAACAAATAAAATAACAAAAATGGTTTAATGACACTCATGAAAGGAACCTGAGTTTTTATATTTCCTAATGAAATGATATGATTATCAATACTTTGTAAAAGTATTGCAAAACTTCTAGGGTTTGCCTCTACAAGTACGGGAATATAGTTAGGCAAATTGCCAGATTTAGTTTTCTTTAATGCTTGTTTTACCCAAGCATTTAGTTGCTGTTGATTAATGTTTGATAAACTTTTAAACATAAATAGGGATAGCTGAATAAATTCAGGGGATAGATCGACGGATAATTATAGCCCACATTCCGCACTTCCCGCATGTAGTACAGAAAGATACATAAATTATCATTACTATTTTGAGTCAACAAATTAAACAAATTAATTCTATAGAACAGAAAAAATTAGTGGCATG
>JAKQYE010000480.1 GCA_023356605.1 Trichodesmium sp. MAG_R02
GTTTTTGTAGTTCAGAATTAGTCGTTTTTTTCTTTCCTAATTTGTACTTTTCCTGACAGCAAGCTAGACTATCATACCAGACGACACAGACACAACCTGCGGAGCCTTGCTAATCAGTATTTTTGTCCCAATGTTGAATATATACGGTACTTAAATCTTGCCCTCATAGAATGACCTTTAAACCAAACAGGACTTAAGCAAAGAAACCCCGTTTCAACAGTAAATCATTGTTTTAACAAATAAACATCTACGAGAAACCCAGTTTCTCAGTTTGCCTGCGTAAGTCTTGACTAAAGTATATAATAACATAATCTGTGGGAAAAAATCAACTAAAAAGTCGCCCTAGAAAGGCGAGGCTTTAAACCCAATTTTTCAGTAAATATCCCATTCCCAAAAGGGAGCCCTCTCTAACCACCAACCCCAACCACCAATGACCACAAACCAACTTCTAGACAACCGATACCAAATCATTAACAAATTGCACGAAACCAACTTGAGCATAACATACCAGGGAAAAGACACCAAAAAATTTAACCGCCTATGTTTCATCAAACAACTTAAAACCTCCTACGACCCCCAATTACAAAAACAATTAGAACAAAGATTTCAACAAGAAGGAGAAATTTTAGAAAGACTAGGGAACCACCCACAAATTCCAGATTTATACAGCTATTTTTCAGAAAATAATCAATTTTATTTAGTTCAAGAATGGATAACAGGATATAACCTCGAAGAAAAAGTTGAAAAACAAGGGAAACTGACAGAATCAGAAGTCAAAGATATACTAATAAAAATATTACCAGTCCTCCAATTTCTGCAAAAAAATCAAATAATTCACCGAGATATTAAACCCAGTAATATCATCCTCAATAGAGAAAAATTACCCATATTAATAGACTTCGGTATAGTCAAAGAAATTTACACCATAGTTAACCAAAAGACACCTTATACCGTCCTAGGTATTGGAACTCCAGGCTTTATTTCTCCGGAACAAAAAAAAGGTCAACCTATCCATGCCAGCGATATATATAGTTTAGGACTAACAGCAATTTATCTCCTAACCAACCAACTACCAACAGATCAACTTTCCTGGGCCAAAGACCTACCGAATATTAGCTCAGAACTTAGCAATATTTTAAGTAGAGCCATACAAGAAAATTTGAGCGATCGCTACAAGACAGCCACAGAAATGTTAGAGGAACTAACGAAACCTCAACCTCTACCACCAACCATACCATTACAAAACCCATCTCCAAAACCCAATTCAAAAATGCAAAATAGTAAATTATTAGCAATACAAATATTCCTAGGTATCATTGCCATCATTGTCACTATTTTCAGCCAAGCAACAAATATTTTTATCAACTTCAACAAAAGCAAAAATCCATCGGAACAAACCAAAATTGAAAACACAGAAATTATAGCCAAGGAAACCCTAAACTTAGCCATAAAAAAAGCAGAAGTAGCCATTAGTAAAGCCGAAATATCCCAGAAAAAAGCAGAATTAGAAATAGCCAGAGACGAACTACAAATAGCAATTCAAGAACTAGAAAATATCCCCGAAAATCCAACTCTAGAAAATGAAATAGAAACTCAAAAAACAGAATATCAGAAAATCATCAATCAAATAAATCAGGCATTAAAAAAACGACCATGTTATGAATTATTATTTCAAATAGATAGTTGCCAAGAATACCCAATCCAACTATAAGCTTTCGTGCATTTAAACGACAAATTGATAGTATGCCACTATAGATAAAAAACCCTTCTAAATGCTCAACACTAACTTACTAATACCAATTTTAAATGAGTATTACCTTAGCTTCCCTCCATCCCCTAAAAAAGGAGGAGAGCTTACAAAAAGGTAATCCCTTTTTGAGCCATCTGCCATATATAAATAACTCCTAAAACCCCTTCATGATAGGGAAATAGGGAAAGCACCCCTAACTCTTCCCAGGAGGGAAATAGGGGGAGAGCGATCGCTCTTCTCATGTCCGGAGTGAAAAAACCAATTCTAAATAAAAGAGGACTTACCGAAAAATTGGGTTTAAAGCCTCTCCTATAAGCGGGCGACTTTTTAGTTGATTTTTTTCCACAGGTCATGTTATCCTTATTCTTAACTCGCAAGAAATATATGAGTCGCGAGTGGGCAAACCGAGACTTTAAACGGGCAAGTAGAGCAGTATAAGACTACTGCAAAAGTAGCAGCAGCCTGTTAGATATCAACCCGCCGAGGGGCTACGGCTCGGCAATAATCTTCCTGCCTTTAGGCCGGGGACGATGTCAACCATCCTCCTGTCTTAAATGTGAGAGCGAATGCCATTCTCTCCCAAATAGCTTGGGCCTAGGTGAGTTTGCGTAAGTGCTGATAAATTTACTGTTGGGAAATATCCATAAAAAGTGCCTACCCATAATTTCTCTCTTTTGTGAGTTTTGGTGTCAAGAAAGATATTTATAAACGGCTTTGTTGCATGAAAGTAGTGAACGCCAAAAACTTCCTGATGGAAGTTAACTAGATTTTCACTTTGTGACTTTTGGGTTTACCTGTTTGAATCATACGCTTCAGCATGGCACATTGTATGAACAACTCTACTGCTTGATTGTCG
>JAKQYE010000481.1 GCA_023356605.1 Trichodesmium sp. MAG_R02
AGTAGTACCAATACAGTGAATTTCCCCACTAAGTAAAGCTGATTTAAGTAGCTGAACAGCTTCATTGATTTCTTGATTACTATTGAAAATGGTGTGAATTTCCTCAATAAAGAAGATGAGGTTATCCTCTGTTGAAGCTTTCTCTATTAATAAATTTATTCTTCTGTTAATCTCCGCCTGGTTACTAGCTCCCCATAATAGTTTTGTAAGAGATATCTCTATGATCCGTTTACCATTAAGGATAGGTAGAGCCTTTCTTCCTATCAAACGTCCGACTAACCCTTTAACAATAGAAGTCTTGCCCACACCAACATCTCCCACCAAGAGAGCATTACGCTGGCGCTGGTGTATAAGCACCCGTGCTAAAGAAAGAATTGTCTCTCGCCTTTCAAAGATTGGTTCTAACTCGCCTTCAGCAGCTAGCAGTGTTAAATCCCGCCCATAGCTCTCAGAGCTATCTAAGCATGGTGTTAGTTCTATGGTGGAGGGAGATGGCACAGGGTTTGCTGGCTCAAGAGGATTAAGATTAGCTGGTTCTGCTAATGTTTGAGATAGCTCATCCCTAAACATTAGGACAAGTGGATTTGGGATACCCATTTCTGCTAGAATTTCTTCCCAAGGAGGTTGAGGTAACTCCAGCAAAGCTTCCAACAGATGATAAGAACAGGTTTTTGGTGCTTCTGTTCGTGCAATCTTTTCAGCCCGTTGAAAAACCTCTTGGGAAGCTTGACTACGAGACATTGTTTCACCAGTCTCGTGTTCTGGGGCAGGTTGAGCCACAAGTTGACGCAAACGACGTCGGAATAGCTTTGGGTCTAATCTACTCTGCTCAAACCGTTGTTCTAAACTCTGAAGATCATTTTGAAAATCAGGGCGCTGCTTAGGATCTGAGTTTCTTGAATATTTAAAGAATACTTCCCAATTGAAATCGCAAAACTTGCACAACCCAATCAATAAATGAGCAGGTTGTATCTCTGTTGCGTTACCCTTCTTGGCCTCAACAGCAGCAATTTGCCAGATTACAATTACACTAGGAGAATAGTTGCTCATACTAAAAATTCTCAATAATTTGGACTAAAACTAGGGAAGCTGATAATTACTCGCCCATATAATTATCCATTGACCCTCTGACCTTGTGGCCCTACATTCCTTAGCTGTCTTTGGAATGGTCAACGCTAACGAGAGTTTAATTACCTTCGAGTTCGTCCGCGTATCAGTCTCTGCTAGCAACTTTACTTACTTTTTAAATTAACAAAAAAAATACAAGTTGTCAACCCTTAAGTTTATATTTTTTTTATTAACTTTTTTAAACTTAAAGATACTTCAGTTAGATAAATATAGGGAAAAGCGATCGCTAATTATGCTGATCAATAAGGGACAAAACCAGCATTAATTTAAATTCCATACTCATCCTCGTAATATCTAACTATTTCTTTTTGCAATTCTACTAAATTATTAGCAACAAAACTAACATTTTTGTTTTTCAAAACAACATCAATATTTTCTGACTTGCTATCCAACACAGTATCAATAATCTCATCTATTTCTCCTAACTGAGGCCAATAGACATTAACCGTAGAAGATTGTCCAATTCTGTGACATCTGTCCTCAGCTTGTTCTGCATCTCCTGGAGTCCAAGGGCGATAATGTAATATTAAGTGAGTAGCAGCAGTTAGGGTCAGACCCACACCACCAGCTTTCACACTTCCTAAAAACACCTTAAACTTTTTCAGGACTTACGCAAAGACACTTTGAAAAGTGTAAATATCGGATCAGGATTATCAAAAATACACCACATATAGAAGCAATACGTAAGTCCTGTTTTTGTTTTGAAATCTCTCTACTATATTAGTTCTTTCATCTTTAGGGATACTACCTACAATCTTTTCACAGCTTATTCTTTTGCTATTAAATATTTGTTCTAACTCATTAATTGTATCCAAGAACTGACAAAATAGAACAACAGATTGCCCGTCATTTAATAAATTCTCTACAATTTCTATAGTACGAATCTGAAAACTTACAAACGGGGGCGTCTACGTAAGAGTGATGATTGAGTTAAGTCATTAGTAACAATATATTCGGCAACAGTAGGCAGATACACATAATCCAGAATATTTTCACTTTTTTGCAGAGTGGAAAGCCTTTAATTTTAATTCTTTTTCCGGGTTATTTTCAGTCTCATTCCAATTTAAGTCTTGAACTTTTTTATATTTTTCGATCGCGACCTGTATCATCAACGCGCGCGATTACTTTTTAAAGGACAATAATAATTTTTTCTATCATTATCTATTAATGCCATTAATCTTTGTATTGCATACCAACTATCCATTAATACTGTTTTAAATGGTATTTTCTTATTATTTATGGCATTGAGTATCATTTCTTCAACACTCTTCTATTTTTGTTTTCTTGTCAGTATCTGGGTCATAAATCCTATAATCTATAATCCATAATTGTTCATTCCTCGATTAAAATATATACAATTAACTATTCCAAGACCCATGAACAACTTGATGAACCTATCCCACTATATTGTCGTCGTGCAAGCTCAATATGCGTGCCCTAACTTATTATTAATTACTGTGTCATCAA
>JAKQYE010000482.1 GCA_023356605.1 Trichodesmium sp. MAG_R02
TCATATTCAGCAGGTGCAGGAGTTTCCGTTGGAAAATTGGTATATATTATCTTTGCAAAGATTGCTACTAATGTGATATTATGTAAAAGTATTGGTAATAGCAGAATAAGTTTGTACTACATTTAAATAAAAAAAGTAATATGTAAATATGTGAGCGCTCATGGCTATAAAATCTGGTTGAATAGCTATGTATGGTTGGTGTTGGTGTTCCCAATCATACTATAGAATGTTCTTTGACCAAAAATGTGGATGTCAGTCTCTACTATTGATAATGAATCTTAATATTCTATGTATAGTCATTTCAAAAAGAGATGGAAAACTTTTTCTGCTCAAACTTGCTTATAGCAAGAAAGACTTGTCTCAATCTAAATTAAAATGACTATAATATGTATTTTTATTTATAAATTTCATAATCACTATCAGACAACACTTTTATTTGGCCAGTATTACATACCACAATATTTAGACTTTAAAGGTTGTGTCAAAGATAGGGACGCGGGAATATTTAATATTGAAGTAACTATAGAATTATAAACAGATACTATATAACCGCAATCTATATAACTATTTATATTATGACGACTCTTTCTTCCGTCACAGTTACTGTCCCCGCAACTACTGCTAACTTAGGCCCAGGTTTTGACTGCCTCGGTGCTGCCCTCTCCTTATATAACCAATTCAAATTCTCTGTTACGGATAGCACAAAAGAAGTAAGAATTACTGTCACAGGGAAAGAAGCTGCACGAGTCAGCAAAGATCAAAGCAATCTTGTCTATCGAGCTTTTGCAAAATTATATGAATATATCAACCAAACTCCCCCATCTGTGGTTATCAAAATTGAATTAGGCATACCCTTAGCCAGAGGTCTAGGAAGTTCAGCCACCGCAATAGTCGGAGGTTTGGTAGGGGCCAATAAACTAGCAGGTAATCCTTTGAACCAAACTCAAATCATGAATTTAGCGATCGCCATTGAAGGACACCCAGATAATGTTGTACCTGCCTTACTTGGTGGTTGTCGTTTAACTGCTTCTACCTCCACAGGTTGGGTAGTATGCGATATTCCCTGGCATCCTAATATTGTACCAGTAGTGGCATGTCCAGACTTTGAACTTTCAACAACAGAAGCGCGACGAGTTATACCAACAGAATACAGTCGCGCTGATGCTATATTTAATTGTGCTCATCTAGGAATTTTGTTAAGAGGTTTAGAAACTGGTAACAGAGAGTGGTTAACAGCAGGAATGCAAGATAAAATGCACCAGTCCTACCGTAAATTTTTAATTAAAGGATATGAGGAACTACGTTCTGCAGCCTTAAATGCCGGTGCTTATGAAATGGTCATCAGTGGTGCAGGCCCAACTTTATTAGCACTAACAAACCTATCCACAAGTTCAACAGTAGTAAAAGCAATGACAGAAGCTTGGAAAAATCATGGAGTAGCAACACAGGTAAAAGTTTTGGAAATAAATACTACAGGAGTAGTTTGCGTTTAACGCCAGGATTTCTCAGTTACTACAATGACCATAACTTTGTAGTTACTAATTTTATGGACAAACCCACTGAAGCCATATCAGCTTCTAACCCGGTAGGGCTAACTACAACCCTCCCTACCAGCTATCCATTAAAGACGGAGTTGCCAGCTACCTTTTGTTCAATGATTTACGGCACGCTCTAATAGTTTATTTACAATAAATCTATTAGCTATACGGATGTAATGATCTATCTTGTCATTGTGCCTGAGAGTTAGAGTTCTATGTGCAGGCTATCACAGACTTTACAATACTTGTCGATAGTTGTTGATATTTAACTAAACTTGTCTTGATACTTTCTTTGAGTTATCCATGTAGTATACTTGAAGTGCGGAATGTGGGATATTATCACACTCAAAACAGTTTGTATTTATTCATATCTACAAAAATGCAGGAACTTCTATTCAAGCAGCCCTAAAAAAATGGAATTCACTAGAAGAAAATATAATCTTAAAAGGTCTGAGAAAAATAGCTAAATTCGACAAAATTTATACTCGCGACGAACATAGTACACGCATCCTAGAAGACTGGTTAAAAGTTAAAAGCGATCGCCTCTTTACCGGTTCGGATCTAGCAAATATTAGTTTACCTATTTTATTGGGAAATCAAACCACAGAAAAAAAATTTGAATTAGGATTAATAGTTGCAGGGGATACTCTCTCCAAAAAAGATATTACAGAAATAGGAAAATTTATTACAACTCAAACCGAGCAAGTTGCTTTTATTGCTGGAGAAACTAGAATAGCTAATTATGGAGAACGATATATTTTCCGCACGTTAACTAGATTTCCCTGGTCAAAAGTTAGAAAAAAGGCAACTTTACAAGTACCAGATTATCATAGCGGTTCATTATACGAACTAATCCAACCAATAGTTGAATGTGAAACTATTCTAAGTACCAGATATCATGGTCTCAGGACTTACGCAGGCACGCTATATATAGAGTACTGTCAACTAGGGAATTGTCAATACTATAATTAGTTATTTTCGGATAGATATTAAAAGTAATATCTATAAAAATAAGTTTGCAAAGTGTTAAATTTATTTGCTAAAAATGTTTGATTG
>JAKQYE010000483.1 GCA_023356605.1 Trichodesmium sp. MAG_R02
AACTACAAAAACAGTTTATTACTCGGGCTAAAAAGACTGAAAATAGAGTTTGGCTTTCAGTCGTTTTTTGTCTTTGCCACTACAGCAATCTTGAAACGATGTAATACCCAGGGTTATCAAAACTTTTTTAAATCAACTCAAGGCAAAGGTGGAAAATTAGATTGATCAATTCGTGAGTGGGAATATCGCACATTGTGGGGCATTACATTATAGCTTTAGAAAATGCAGCAAAAAATATATTAGTCGCGGGTGGGCCTACCGAGACAAAAAACGGACAGGTTGGCCAGCATAAGACTATTGCGAAAATAGCAGCAGCCGATGAGATGTCAACCCGCCGAGGGGCTACGGGTCGGCTGTTTTCCCTTGCCTTTAGGCCGGGGAGGATGTCAATCCTCCATAATCTTGTCTGAAGCAATCATTTCCAAATTAAGAGACCATCCCCGCCCAAAGTCCTGTTAAATTAAATCAGGATGATTTAGAAAGACTTGATATTTAGTTTAATGGCAGAGTCCAATTTTTTTAGTGAAATTTTCTTATTTCCTTTATGGGGAAAAATGGCACCGATACTAGCTACGGCCACAGAAACGGGAGCCGAACCAGAAATGGTACTAGCAGGAGTGTTGTTGAGTCTAGTGGCCATTTATATAGCTAGTAAAGCAGGGGGGGAATTTTTTAGCTGGCTGAATTTTCCACCTGTGTTAGGAGAATTGGTGGGAGGTGTAGTTATAGGTATTTCTGCCCTAAACTTAGTAATCTTTCCAGAAAGTGGGGCCAATAGTTCTTCGTCAGTAATTATTAACATTTTGGAGGCAACAGCAGGTCTCACTCCTGAAGCTGCTGGGGCTACATTTCAAGCTCAAAGTGAGGTACTAGATGTTCTAGCAGAACTAGGTGTGATCATTTTATTGTTTGAAATTGGTCTAGAATCTAATATTAGGGATTTAATGCAAGTTGGTATTCAGTCGCTAATTGTTGCAACTGTTGGAGTAGTATTACCATTTGTCGGAGGTACGGCAGGAATGATGGGGATATTCCATGTCTCAGCAGTACCAGCAGTTTTTGCCGGGGCAGCACTTACAGCTACCAGTATCGGTATCACTTCTAGGGTACTAACAGAAATTAACCGTCTCAATACACAAGAAGGTCAAATTATTCTTGGTGCTGCAGTTATAGATGATGTAATGGGTATTATTATCTTAGCAGTGGTAGCAAGTTTAGCGAAAACTGGTGAAGTAGATCTCATCAACGTTGTTTATCTAATTATTAGTGCTAGTGTATTTTTGGTGGGGGCGATATTACTTGGTCGTTTCTTTAATGACGGTTTTGTGTTCTTTGCTGAAAAATTTAAAACCCGAGGAAGGGCAGTTATTCCAGCTTTGACTATCGCATTATCTCTAGCTTATATTGGTGCTGCTATCCATTTGGAGGCAATATTGGGAGCTTTTGCTGCTGGATTAGTTTTAGATAATTTAGATCAAAAAGAAGTGGGACGGGAGTTGGAAGAGCTAATTCGTCCTATTTCTGATGTGATCGTTCCTATTTTCTTCGTCACTGTGGGGACAAAAACTAATCTGAGTGTTCTCAACCCAGCTATCCCTACTAACCGTGAAGGTTTAGTGATTGCAATATTTTTAATAGTAGTTGCCATTCTTGGTAAGGTTATCTGCGGTTTTAGTGTGTTTGGTTTGGGTCCAATTAATCGTTTAGCTATTGGTGTTGGTATGGTCCCACGGGGTGAAGTTGGTCTGGTTTTTGCCTCTGTTGGTTCTGCTAGTGGTGCTTTATCTCCTGCTTTGGATGTGGCAATTATTCTGATGGTCATTCTTACAACATTTTTAGCGCCTCCTTTACTGCGAGTAGTGTTTGGACAAGCAGAAGAAGTGCCGGAAACTTCGGGTTAGTTTTGAAGCATTATTGAATGTGGGTATGCTACATTAGTGGGATGGATTTTTTGCCGGCTACTAATATTTTCTTAAGTCAGGAACTTCATACTTGCAATTGAGTAATACTAACCTTTCATGATTAATGATTAATAATCAATCTTGAGCCAGTAATTCTCCTCCTATTCAATCAAAAATTGTAATGGTAGGGGAGTTCCTTGGTATGGCTAGTAACTGTTAGCTATAATCTGGTATGATTTATGGTAATATCTGTAACAATCTTTATTCATACTACTTGAATTCAAAACTGAACTGTTGATTTCAGTCTATCTCCCTATCCCGTAAGGGTAGCCCAACCACAATAAAGCGGGTGTTTGGTTTCACTAGTGACAATATATTCTGCTGAAGTTAGCAGATACACATATAGTTATTTTAATTTAGATTGAAACAAGTATTTCTTGCCATAACTGAGTTTTAGCATAAAAAGTTTTCTATTCTTATTTGAAATGACTATAATCCAAAACATTTTCACTTTTTTGTCTCGTGGAAAGCCTTTAATTTTGATTTTTTCCCTGAGATTTTTTCAGTTTCATTCCAATTTAAGTCTTGAACTTTTTTGTATTTTTCAATCGCAACCTGTATCATCAACGCGCGCGATTCTTTTTTAAAGGAGAATAATAAATTTTTCTATCATTATAGTTATTTTAAT
>JAKQYE010000484.1 GCA_023356605.1 Trichodesmium sp. MAG_R02
TATATAGTGTCTTTGCGTAAGTCCTGATCATTTTCGGTCAGGAATTCTTGGCTGGGTAGTAGGGGACCGAAGTTCTAAAACTTTCATCATTCTTTGGCAAGCGATCGCTTATTGGCAATGTTACTTGGCCAGGACTTACGCAAATCAACCTTTAAAACGCTATATGTAGGGGCAAATGGCATTCGCTCTCACTATGTATAGTGGCAATATCTTGAAAATGAGAATTTTTACACCATATATAGCGGTACTGCGTAAGTCCTGTCCAAATCCCTAGATATGCTCAAGCATTCCCTCAGACTTTTAATTCATGATTCTCTTGTTCGGTGCTCTGCCTATTCCTGCTTGATTCATCTTTGAAATTACCAACGCCCTTTAAAAAGACTTTTTCAGCAAACCTTAATTATTAGCGACAGTTTCCATCAAAATTTTATGGCAAGCAAGTTCAGGAAAATTATCAGTAGAACGACGCTGAATATACTTACCATCTGTTTGTAAATCCCAAGCTTGGCGGTTGTCAGATAACAGAATACCCATAATCTCTTGCAACTCTTTGGCTATTTCAGGGTCTTCCACAGGTGTAATAGCTTCAACCCGACGATCAAGATTACGAGGCATCCAGTCAGCAGAACCAATATACACCTCCTCTTTACCCTTATTATAGAAGTAGAAAATCCGAGAATGTTCTAAATAACGCCCAACAATACTCACTACCTTAATATTATCACTGATACCTTCCAAGCCCGGACGCAGACAACAAATACCACGGACAATACAATCAATTTTCACCCCTGCTTGAGAGGCTTTATACAAATAAGCAATGATTTCAGGGTCTGCCAAAGAGTTCATCTGCACAACTATGCGACCTGTCTCTCCACTTTTGCAATTCTCAATTTCCCGATGAATCAGTTTAATAAAGCGATCGCGCATATTCACAGGTGCTACCAACAATTTCCGGTAAGACTGCTGACGGGAATATCCTGTCAAGAAATTAAACAAATCCGCTAAATCTGCTCCTAATTCTGGGCGACAACTCAACAAACCCAAATCAGTATAGAGTTTAGCCGTTTTAGGATTATAGTTACCAGTGCCAATATGAACATAGCGACGAATATGATCTTTCTCCTGACGCACCACCATCACAATTTTAGTATGAGTCTTCAGACCGGCTAAACCATAAACCACATGAACACCAGATTGTTCTAACTTCCGCGCCCATTGAATATTATTTTCTTCATCAAATCTTGCCTTCAATTCCACCAATACAGCAACTTGTTTATCATTTTCAGCTCCAGCAATCAAAGCATTAACAATAGGTGAATCTCCGGAAGTCCGATATAGAGTCATCTTAATCGCCAATACATTAGGGTCCTGTGCTGCTTGACTAATGAAATCTTGTACTGTACTTGCAAAAGAATGATATGGATGATGTACCAATAAATCTTTCTGGCGAATTACTTCAAAAAAGTCGATTCTATCATTATTGTTCAAATCAGCAGTTCTGATATCATCACCATAATGTCGCAACCTTGGTGGCATAGTAGATGTCCAAGTTGGATCCTTAAGATTAGGAAAAGGCAACCCTAGAAATGACATTAAATCTTTTAAATCAAGTAATCCATCTACTGTGTAAACATCTTTTTCCGACAACTCCAAGTTTTCCATCAACATCCTTTTTAATTTACTTGGCATTGTGGGATTAATTTCCATTCTAACTACGGTACCACCTATACGCCGTTTCCGGAGTTCTTTCTCAATTACTAAAAGTAAGTCATCACTCTCATCTTCCTGCACTCCTAAGTCAGCATCACGAGTAACCCGAAATAGGTGATACTCCTGAATATCCATACCAGGAAATAAAGTACCTAAATTGTGAGCAATAACTTGTTCGAGAGGAACTCCTGTCCAATTTATAGTTTGAACCTTTTCTTCTATTTGTAATTTTTCTGGTAAGCACAAAAATCGAGGTAATATTTTAGGAACTTTAATTCTGGCTAATAAATCCTCTTGAGTATCTGGATTTTTCAGCATCACTGCTAAGTTTAAACTGAGATTAGATAAATAAGGAAAAGGATGACTAGAATCAATAGCTAGAGGAGTAAGTACAGGAAATATGTGTTCTTCAAAATAGTTTTTTAGATATGTTTTTTGTTCTCTATTTAAGTCTATATAGTTTAGGAGATAAATACCATTTTTACCTAATTCTGGTCGTAAGGTTTCCTCAAAGAATTGGTGTTGTAAATAAACCATTGGTAATAGTATTTGATTAATCCCATCTAGTTGTTCTTGAGGAGTACGGCCGTCAGGAGTTAATTTATGAACTTCGGCTTCTATTTGTTTTTTCAGGACTGCTACCCTAACCATAAAATATTCATCTAAATTAGAACTAAAAATTCCTAAAAATTTTAAACGCTCTAATAGGGGAGTACGGGGGTCTAAACTTTCAGATAAAACCCTACGGTTAAACTCTAACCAACTAAATTCTCTGTTAAAGTAGTATTTGGGGTTACTAAGATTTTTTTCTACAGGAGTTTCTGCTGTATTCTTTTTGTTTTTGGACATAGTTATAATTA
>JAKQYE010000485.1 GCA_023356605.1 Trichodesmium sp. MAG_R02
TACTTACTACTTCTATAGCTAATTTAATACTTGTACCTTGAGTAATAGTCGATCGCTTATTCCATAAAGGCTCGTTTTCCATAGCATTAGAATCTAATACCATTACGTCGGGAATATAGGCCGATTTATCAGAATCTATAGCCTTAATTAGTCCTTGTCGGGGGATAAAAAATGGCAAGTTCAGACGTTTAATTTCTACACCTAATTCTAAAGCCAGAAAACCAGCTACTTGTTCGTGAGTTCCAGTAGGTTGCACTTTGATAATCTCTCCATTATGTAATTCAAACCGACCATAACCATCAGGATACCAGTCCCAAAAGTCTTCTAAAGTTATTAACTTAATATCCTGTTTTTCTTCTGAAATCAGCATTTTAATACTCCTTTTGATATATGGATAATTAACTATTAACTCTGACTTTTCCTACAAAGCCAAATTGAAAACCTCATTAGCAGATAAATTAAACTGGGAAAAAGTCGGGGAAACAATTAAAGCTTTTTCAGTAAAAGGAATCATCTGATATTCTCCATCAACTAAACTACAAACAAAAAATGTAGGCTGCTTAGGATTACCAATAAATTTTCTCCCTCCCAATGCTGCATAGTCAACTATCCAATATTCCTCAATACCCATTTCTTCATAATCTCGAAATTTATTATAATAATCGTCACGCCAATTAGTAGAAACAACTTCAACAATTAACTTTATTGAATCAGAATTTTGGATAATTGATTCACTTTCCCAACGGGGTTCAGCATCAAGAGCTCCTTTATTTAAAACAATTATATCCGGTTCATAACCAGATTTTTCACCCATAGGTTTAACAATAGATTCTCTAGGAATAGTCCAAATACCACCTTTATCCATCTCCCTAATACTTATCAATAATTGCTCTATTAAAGAACCTGTTAAATTAGAATATTTTCCCCTTGGTTTAGGCATTTCGATAATGACTCCATCATGTAACTCGTACCGGAGTTTTGAATTTTCAGGATACCAGATAATAAATTCATCAAAGTTATATAGTTTTGGTTCAGCTTGGGTATAAGTCATTTCAGTTATCAGTTATCAGTTATCAGTTAGCCTCTTTCAGAGGAACTTCCTTAAGAGTTATCAGTACCCTAATATTCTAGCCAGTTATGAACAGTTATTTACCCCCAACAAACCCCGTTTCTGATTATTGAGACCCAGCCTACTTCTCAGATACAGCAGTTTTCATGTTGGTAGACCACAGTAGGGACGTTGCATACAACCTCCCTACAAGGTTTTGGTTATGATGATGTAGTTCATCAATTTGAAAACCGCTATAAGTCCCCACTTATCCTTGCCTCTTCCTGAGAAGCCCCCCAAAAAACCAGGTTTCTGATTAGGATAAATACATCTTCAGCTAGTTCCTAGGCATTCATCTTGGCGATCGTACACATAAACAGTTCTAATAATTTTCTTTAATTTTCCATTTAGGAGACATCTAATCAACTTCTGTAGCTTTCTCCTGAACTTTATTGCCAGAGTATAAAAACTGCTCTAAACTATTTGCTAAAGCCACCCACTCCTGAACACTTAAATCTTCTGCACGACTTTGGGGGTTAACCCTTAACTTTTCCAATAACTCAGAAAGGCGATCGCGCTCAACAACTGCTTTAAGATTATTTCTCAACATCTTCCGTTTACTAGCAAAACCCAATTTAACCAACATTTCCATTTGTTTTGGATTATTTGCCCGAGGCTCTATTAACTGAGGCCGTAGCCGTATCACTGCCGAATCTACCTTAGGTGGAGGGTAAAATGCTTTAGCAGGCACATCACAAATAAATTCACACTTAGCCAAATATTGAATTTTCACTGACAGGGAACTAAAAGCCTTAGAGTTTTGCCTAGCACAAATTCTATCCGCCACCTCTTTTTGTAATAATAAGACAATTGAATCATAAGTATCAGTTAGAGGTTGAGAGATTGTCCCTAAAAGTCTTTCTAGGATTGGTCCAGTAATATTATAAGGTATATTAGCCACAACCTTATTAGGGTTTTGGAAAGCCGGAAATTGTGCTAAACTCGTTTCGAGATCCAGGGATAAAATATCTCCTTGTAATAATAAAAAATTTTCAACTCGGCCAAATTTTTTCACTAACTTTTGACATAAATCTCTATCAATTTCTACTCCAAGAACTGCAGCTGCTAGAGGCAATAAACGGTCAGTCAGGGCCCCTTTCCCTGGCCCAATTTCTAGGATGCGATCGCTCTGAGACAATTCAGCAGCTTGGACAATTTTCTTTAGGGCCTTCTCGCTCAAGAGCCAATGTTGGGCAAATCTTTTTCGAGGCTGAATAGTAATTTCAGTCATCATTCATCAGTACCTCGGCAATAGGAAAAACATTCTGCTTCATAAAACCTATACAAACCTAGACAGGCTTGCTGTTCAATTCCTGCTTCAACCAAGAGAGACGGCACCTTCAAGTCCACAGGCGTTCACCGATAAGCTATCGGCATTTTTTGTCCAATTTTCGAGATTGATTGACCCATTCAAGTCCCTGTCCATAACTTGCCCACAATTTTGACAAT
>JAKQYE010000486.1 GCA_023356605.1 Trichodesmium sp. MAG_R02
CACAAGTTTGAGCTAGTTGAAGTTTTTCACAACATAAATATTATAGCATCTAGGTAAGAATTCCATCTCGTATGTTAATATTAATATTCATACCAGATGGTTATTCTACAGAAATATTTGTGAAATTTTAGATGTGAGATGGGTTCCTAGTTACTCATTGAGTACCCTCTACTTTGGTGTTTTTCGGGTAGTTATTTATAGATTCTAATACTTTGTTAATTAGTATATTTTTTTGATCAAACCTCAACTACAACCATCCCTTAATTTTTATTTTTGAGAAGAAAAGCTCATGGGTTACTATGAGAATTATTTTTCTACAATATTAAACTAAGAAGCATACTTATCAACAAACCCTTGTAAGCCAGAATTATAACCTTGCCCCACAGCTTGGAACCTCCAGTCATTATCTTTACGATAAAGTCTGCCAAATTCTAGGGCAGTTTCTCGAGAAAAATCTTCTTCTAATTCATATTTAGCTATTTCAAGTTCGGTAGTGGTGTCGTAGATCCTGATGAAAGAATTTCTGACTTGTCCAAAGTTTTGTCTCCTAGCATCTGCTTCATGGATAGTCACTACAAAAAGAACTTCTTGAATTACTTGGTCTACTTTTGCTAAATCTATTTGTATTAGTTCATCATCCCCGGAACCTTCTCCTGTTCTACTATCTCCTGAATGTTGAACAGAACCATCTGGTGATGTTAAATTGTTGTAGAAAACAAAGTATTGTTCTGCAGGAATTTTGCCATTATTTCCTAACATAAATACAGAAGCATCTAAGTCAAATGCTGAACCTGTATCTGTAGTATTAATATCCCATCCTAACCCAATACCAGCTTGTGTTAAACCAGGAGATTCTTTGGAAAGATTTACTCTTTCACCTTTACTGAGATTAATAGACATAATTTACCTCTTATCAATTATTGAGTATAGAAGTCTTTTTACAATTTATCAGTTATCACCTTACCAGTTACTAGTTATTAATATAGAAATTCTATTTTAATTGTTATGGTTCGGTGGCAGTTAGGTAGGGAAACCCTGGGATTAGTGACTATCGTCATAATTTCAATGGTTTTCAGTTCAAATTAATTTACTGATATGCTTTTATCCCCTTATTAATAAACTGTAAAGTAAAGGCTTCTTTGTAGTTAGTATCTGGCTTAATTGCTCCTGTATTGACTATACTATCAAAGAATAATTTCCAGCGTTTGTCTGTCATAGCACCGATACCTTTTGTTATAGCATCTCCGGAAATAAGAATGCCATATTCTTTCATTTTTTCTAAACTATAAGCTAATAATTCATCTGTCATTTCTGGATTATCTTTTTTAATTAATTGATTAGCCGGTTGGGGATTTTCTAAATAACTATACCAACCTTTAATTGAAGCATCGACAAATCTCTGGACTAAATCGGGTTTTTTTTCTACCATTTTTTTTGTTGTTTCTATAGTGGTAGCGTAAGGTAGATATCCAGCATCTGCTAATAACATAACTACAGGTTCAAAGCCTCCTTTTTGCTGAATTGTAAAAGGTTCAGATGTCAGATAACCTTGCTGAATTACATTTTTATCTAATAAAAATGGAGCTACACTAAAATTATAAGGACGTTTCTGATCGTCTGTATAATTAAACTTACTTTTCAGAAATTGCCAATAGCCTTTTTCAGATAAGGATGAGGTAAATATTGGCTTGCCTTTTAGTTGTTCTAAGGAGTCATTTCCTACCCCTGGATGAGCAATTAATACTTGGGGATCTTTTTGAAAAATAGCTGCAACTGTAATAGTAGGAATTCCAGCTTCTACAGAACTAATTGCTTCTATACTAGATCCCATGTAAAAGTCTATTGCACCTCCTGCTAATAATTGAATTCCGTTGACTTGAGCATTTCCCATTCTAATAGTAACCTTTAAACCATAATCTTCGTAAATTCCTGTAGCAATTGCTTGATAAAAACCTCCATGTTCCCCTTGAGCATACCAGTTGGTTCCATAAGTAACTTGGTCAAGATTTTTGTCAGTTTTAGCTACTGAATTGGAGTTATTGGTGTTAGTACAACTTGTTAATATACCACTGCTAATAGCTAGGCAACTATAGTTGATAAATTGACGGCGACTAATATAATTCATCTTTTTTTACTGGGTTTGTTTGATATGGTAAATATTCGGGTATTAATTATTAGCTAATAGCTATAATACTCTGGTTTTTCAGTTGTCAGTTATTGGTTGATGATTTTCACAGGAGTTACACAAATAAAGGTACTAATAGTAGTATACATGTTGAATAGAACTCTAATTCTTCTAGGGCTTACTGGAACTTACAGCAGTTTTTATGTCGGTAGACCACAGTAGGGAGATTGCATGGAACGTCCCTACAAGGTTTTGATTATGGGGATGTAATTCATCAATTTGAAAAGCGCTGTACACTTTTACGGCAGGGAAAGTTGGAGGAGACGATCGCTTCCTATCAAAACGCCATTGAGTTAAATCCCCAGTTTGCCTGGTTTTACTAAAATTTGGGGGATGCTTTTTCGGTTGAGAAACCCTCTTGGAGAAACC
>JAKQYE010000487.1 GCA_023356605.1 Trichodesmium sp. MAG_R02
AAAAAAGAATCCCCAGAATTAACGGCTAACTTCTCCCCATTCAACCACCATTCTACAGATTTTTTTGCAGAATTTGCCAACTGAAATTCTAACTTTTGTTCTCCTACACCCCTATCAATTAAAAAGTAATCATCTTCTTGGGGAAATAAAATTTTTAACTGACCATCAACCGAACGAAATTCACTTTGTTTTGCCAACCATTCATCATATTCAGCAGGCAAATTTCCCACCTTATAGTTATTAGATAAATCCTCATATTCTGTCAAATTTTCTGGATGAAAATATTCGGTCATTACTGATGGACAATCTGATTTAGGGCGTAATCCAGAAATTGCACAAACTGGGCGCTGAACCATATTGCTGGGCGGTAGAAAAACAGTAGGCTCACTCTTTTCATGTAAATGGAATATAATTCGATTCCATAAAGGTGCAGCACCCATAATTCCTGATATTGGCATCATAGATTTGCCACTAAAATTACCTACCCAAACTCCTACAGTATAATCTTTAGTAAAACCAACTGTCCAAGTATCACGAAAATCTGAAGAAGTACCAGTTTTTACTGCTGCTGGAAATGGCAAATTTAAAGCTGAATTAACCCCAAATTCTGTAGCTCTGGCATGAGTATCGCTCAAAATATCTGTAATTAACATCCATTCAGATTTTGCCTTGGGTAGCGGGGGAATATTTTGGTTTTTTCTCCGTGGTAAATTTTCTGTTAATTCTGCCTGAAAAGTTGGAGATGTTTGAGGAGGAATTGTTCTAGCAATAGGGATAACTTCTTCTGGTATGAGGATTTCAGATTTGGCATTAGGTATTGGGGAAATGTCTGTTTTTTTTGTATGTAGATAATCTTCCCTAATTCTATCTTGAAAAATTGGAGATGTTTGAGGAGAAATTGTTGTTATAATAGGAATAACTTCTCCTTGTTTTGCCAAAATCAAATAAGCTTTTGCTAGCTCCCACAAACTTACCTCGCCACTGCCTAAACTTAGACCTAAACCATAATATTCTGGGGATGCTTGTAAATGTCTAAAACCTAATTGATGTAGACGGTTTAAAAAAATCTCTACTCCCACTTTTTCTAAGATTCGTACTGCTGGAATATTCAGAGAATTTGCTAAGGCAACCCTGACAATAACGGGTCCTAAAAATCTATCTTGATTATAGTTAGTAGGACTATAAAGTTGAGCTCCAGGAATTGCATAATATGTAGGCACATCTGCCAAAACTGTATTAGAATTAATTATTTTATTTTCTAATGCTAATTGATATAAAAAAGGCTTTAAGGTTGAACCTGGTTGACGTAATGCTTGTACCCCATCATTACTACCCATTTTTTGATAATCAAAATAATTAGGAGAACCCACATAAGCTAATATTTCTCCACTGTAGTTATCAATAACAATAGCAGCAGCATGATTGACATTATAAGGCTCAAGATTTTTAATTACCTGCTGCACTTGAGCAGTGACGAATTGTTGTAAAGGTCGGTGGATAGTAGTGCGAATAACTGTAGGGGTAGCTGTGGTCAATAAGTTTTGATTAGTATGATTAGTAAATAGATTTTCTGATAACCAAAACAGGAAATGTGGCGCTGCAATAATGCCTTGATTTTCTGGTTGTAAAGTTATTTCTTCAGTAAGAGTCTTTTCAGCTTGAGTTTGAGTAATATAGTTGTCTTCAACCATGCGTTTGAGAACATACTTTTGGCGTTTTTTGAGAATATTCCAGTTGTAATAGGGGTTGAGGTCGGTAGGGTCGTTGGGTAGGGCAGCAAGAATGGTTGCTTGGGCGAGGTTGAGGTCAGTAGCGGAAATGCCAAAATAGGCGCGGGATGCTGCTTCTATACCATAGATATTTCCTCCCATTGGTAGGCGGTTAATGTATGATTCCAGGATTTGATTTTTGCTCATACCTGCTGTTAGTCGCCAAGATAACCATATTTCCCGAATTTTATTCCCGAAGGTGCGGGGTGTTGGTTCCAACATTCGAGCAAGTTGCATGGTAATAGTGGAGGCACCACTGACTATTTGTTTTGCTTGGATAGCTTCTAGGAGCGATCGCCCCACTGCTTTCATATCTAGAGCGCCATGTTGATAATATCTTTTGTCTTCGGCAGCGATAATAGCGTTGATAAATAGAGGTGAAATTTTATCTAGGGGTATGACTACTGTATTTTCTTGGTTACGGGTAAGGAGAGTTCCTAAGGGCAGGGCGTTACGGTCGGTAAATTTTAGGGTTTGTTGATGTTGAGTTATGTCTTGAGGGCGAATGGGGAAAAGGTAGGGAAGCGATCGCCCAGTTAAGCATAACAGTACCAAACCGAGAATAAATTTTGACGAGGGTGTAGTTTGTTGCCATTTTTCTCTGCTCTTTTTTAATATGTGTTTGGTTATTTTTATCATAATTATTCAACTGTGATCAATTTAGCTAGGTTACATCTTTATGTTACTCTAAGTCAATTTAGAGGTTTAATTATAACTATTCT
>JAKQYE010000488.1 GCA_023356605.1 Trichodesmium sp. MAG_R02
TCTTGCTTTAGTTTCTATTTGATAATGATAGAATGTAGACTGTTTATTAATTTTTTTTGACTTGATTTCTAAAGATTTGCTCTTCCCATAATTTCAGTTTTTTGTTGATTGATTTTAAGTGGTTTTGAGCTTGAGTTACTGTATCAAATCCAGTTGTTTCTAATTTTTTTCTTGACTTTAATGCGGTCTTTTTTTCTGGCTCAATTTTTGAGTTTAATTTCTGGATGTCACTTTGTTTGCGCTCTGCACTTTCAACAATTAACCATCTTTGCTTAAATTTTCCTCATAATTATTATTCATAATAGATAGGACTCAGTGGCAAAATACTAATATATTAATGATTAGTGTGCCTTGGAATCAAAGGGCTTTGCCTATTCCTGAGAAATTTCCACTGCTTTTTTCTCCTTTCATTTTATTTGTTCAGGACTTACGCATGGGCACTACATGAGCGTGAGGGCGAATGCCATTCGCCCCTACATATGGTGTTTTAAAGGTTGATTTGCGTAAGTCCTGTTGTTGTTAGAATTTGAGTTCCTACCCCCTATTCCCTACTCCTGCTTTTAATTAGCTTTCAAACATCTAATTGCCTCTAACAAACCTCTAGCTTTATTAATAGTTTCCTCGTACTCTTTTTCCGGTACAGAATCTGCAACTAAACCAGCTCCTGCTTGCACATTGACCGCGTGTTTACCATTTTTTTTCGGCCTAACAACCATAGTTCTGATAGTAATAGCACTATTCAACTGACCCTCAAAATCATAATATCCATAAACTCCAGAATAAATACCGCGCCGACAAGGTTCCAATTCATTAATTATTTCCATCGCTCGAATTTTCGGTGCGCCACTCACAGTTCCTGCCGGAAAACAAGCTTTTAACAAATCCCAAGCAGTTCGATCATCTGCCAATTCTCCCACTACATTACTCACAATGTGCATCACATGAGAATAACGTTCAATTACCATTAACTGATCAACTTTTACTGTTCCTACTTGACAGACCCGTCCCAAATCATTCCGACCTAAGTCAACCAACATAATATGTTCTGCCCTTTCTTTTGGGTCTTCTAACAACTCCTGAGCTAGAGCATTATCTTCTGCATAAGTTTTGCCACGACGACGGGTACCTGCAATAGGTCTGACGGTTGCAAGGCGTTTGCCATCAGGGGTTTTTTCCGCTTTCACCATAACTTCCGGACTCGAACCAATGATTTGCCAATTACCAAAATTAAAATAAGCCATATATGGGGAAGGGTTTATTAGGCGCAGGGAACGATAAAGAGCAAAAGGTTCTCCTGTATATTCAGCAGAAAGTTGTTGGGAAATAACTACCTGAAAAATATCTCCTGCTTTTATGTAGTTTTTAGCTTTTTCAACGTTGGCACAAAATTCTGCACGGGCTGTGTTGCTTGTGTATATATCTGTAAGTTTTTTGTTTTTTCCTCTAGGCGGTTGCCATTCTAGTAAAGTATTTTGTTGTGATAGGGGAGATTGTAATTTATCTACTAACTGGGAAACACGATTGCAAGTTTGTTGATAAGCTACTTCTAAGTTTATCTCTGGAGAGCTTAGGTCAGCGTAGGCTATCGCCCAAATCTTCCGCTTCACCTGGTCAAAAATCAACAGATTATCCACCTGCATCCACAAACCATCAGGCAAATCATTTTCAGTAGCTGAATAAACGGGAACACGAGGTTCCATCCACTGAATCAACTCATAGCCCCAGAAACCAAATAACCCCCCAATACCAGAAGGTAATTGAGATAATTTTACGGGTTGATAGGGTCGCAGACAGTTATCTAGAGCATCAAAGGGGTCACCCTCAAAAGTTTTAACTGTGCCATCCCGGTAAGTTTGGGTAGTGCGATCGCCTTTTGCTTCCAATATCCACAATGGATCACAACCAAGAAAACTATAACGTCCGATTTTTTCCCCACCTTCAACTGATTCTAGCAAAAAATTGTAGGGTTGATCCTTACAAACGCGATACCAAGCAGAAACAGGAGTATCAAGGTCTGCTATCCATTCTTGGTAAACAGGGACAAAGTTACCTTGTTTTGCTAGTTGTAAAAATTGGGATAAGTCTGGAAAAATCATATTTTAAAAATTTTGAAATTGGTATTAAATTAGATAATTGTCACTATTTTATTTTAATACTGATATAAAACATCATAATAAGTGATATTTTAAGGTTTACTTCCTGCTTCAACTGAGGCCGTCGGCGGTCACTCATCCACAAGCATTGACGAGTCTTGCAGATCGCATCTCCTCACGGGGTGACAAGCAGATCTAAACCATTGAGAGATAATGGTTTGTCGGATCATATTCACTCTGTTAAAAATCTCAAGGGCTGACTTGTAAGCTGAATGGTAGATATAGTAATAATTTGAGACAATAAATTGAATAATTATTCAATTTAAAAAGAAATGGGATTTTGAGTTTGGGAGGTAGCGATCGCCAATTCACTCTTATCCTTCATCTGAGTTGAT
>JAKQYE010000489.1 GCA_023356605.1 Trichodesmium sp. MAG_R02
CGTTTGTGTTGCATACCAGCTATCCATTAATACTGTTTTAAATGGTATTTTCTTATTATTTATGGCATTAAGTATCATTTCTTCAACACTCTTCTATTTTTGTTTTCTTGTCAGTATCTGGTTCATAAATTCTATAATCTATAATGCATAATTGTTCATTTTGTGGAAACCCTTTAATTTTAATTATTTTTCCTGATTTTTTTTCAGCTTCATTCCAATTTAAATCTTGAACTTTTTTGTATTTTTCTACACCTCGTGTATCATCAACGCGCGCGATTACTTTTTAAAGGACAGTAGTAAATTTTTCTATCATTATCTATTAATCCCATTAATCTTTGTGTTGCATACCAGCTATCCATTAATACTGTTTTAAATGGTATTTTCTTATTGTTTATAGCCATTTTGGATCATTTATTCAACACTCTTCTATTTTTGTTTGTCAGTATCTGGGTCATAAATCCTATCATCTATAATCCATAATTGTTCATTCCTCGATTAAAATATATACAATTAACTATTCCAAGACCCACGAACTTCGCAGCTGATAGAAAACAAACAACTTAATTTTCATTACCACTATATTGTCGTCGTGTAAGCTCAACATTATATCCTAACTTATTATTAATTACTGTGTTATTAAAAATTAAATAAGCTTCTGTATCAGCAAACCAATTCTTCTTTTTCATGTGGGTTGCAAACATTTCGCCATAAATATTCTGAATTTAAAGACTAATATCTTAAAATAGCGATTTATTGTATCATGGCTAATATTTTTGCTCTGGATTTGCGACAAATCATAGCAAATATTTGTTTGAAATGAACTTATACCTAGGACTTGATTTTGGGACTTCCGGAGCCCGTGCAGTTGTTATTGACTCTAATCTTCGGGTTAAAGTACAAACAAAGTATATTTGGGAAACTACCGAGGAAAATAAATTACCTCATGTTTGGCAAAAAGCCCTGTTTAGTCTCATTTCCAATATTCCCCAGGAAATGCGAAGAAAGATTCGAGCGATCGCTATTGATGGTACTTCAGCAACTGTATTATTGTGCGATGGTGATGGTAAACCTGTGACTGAAGCGCTTCCTTATAATGATAGTAGAGGGGTGGCAATGATGAATAAATTGAAAAGTATTGGCCCTTCTAATCATCCAGTTATTAGTGTGACTTCTAGTTTAGCAAAGTTGTTATGGTTGGCTGAAAATACTTCTGGGTTAAATCAAACTTATTATTTTTTGCATCAAGCCGACTGGTTAGGGTTTTTGCTTCATGGAAAACTGGGAGTGAGTGACTATAACAACGTTTTGAAACTATAGTCATTCCAAATAAGAATGGGGCACTTTTTCACCTAAAACCCTTTAAAGCCAGGAAGACCAGGTCTCAATCTTAACCAGAATGACTATAGGTTATGATGTGGGGAACTTATCTTATCCAGACTGGTTAAATGATTTTGTTAAATCTTTGGTTGGGAAAAATATCCAATTACCAGAAGTAGTTACACCAGGTGCGACCGTCGGCATTGTCACAACACAAATAGTTAATAATTTTGATTTTTCTCCTGAATGTATTGTTTGTGGCGGTACAACAGATAGCATTGCAGCTTTTATCGCTAGTGGTGCTAATACTCCTGGAGAAGCCGTAACTTCTTTAGGTTCAACTCTGGTTTTGAAACTCTTGAGTCACACTAGAGTTGATAATAGTAAATATGGCATTTATAGTCATCGCTTCGGAGATTTGTGGTTGGTGGGAGGCGCTTCAAATACTGGGGGTGCTGTTTTGCGACATTTTTTTACTGACACTGAGTTGGAAAGTTTCAGTAGGCAAATAGACCCCAATACTGAAAGGGGATTAGATTATTATCCTTTGTTGCAGAAGGGCGGTCGCTTCCCTATTAACAATTCGGAATTATCACCAAGATTAGTACCTAGACCAGAAAATCCTATACTGTTTATTCATGGTTTACTTGAAAGCATTGCTAAAATTGAATTACGAGGTTATAAATTGTTGCAAGCATTAAGCGCAGCTACCATTAAAAGGGTATATACCGCCGGAGGAGGTGCCAAGAATTCTACTTTTACCACAATTCGGGGACGTTGTTTAGGAGTACCTACAATGGGAGCTGTTTATACAGATGCAGCTTATGGTAGTGCTATTTTGGCAACTCGTTAGTTTATTTGTGATGAAACTAACTTACAGGGCTTTGCAAATTAATGGACTACATCGCCATAACCAAAACCTTGTAGAGACGTTGTATGTAGGGACGTTGCATGGAATGTCCCTACCGTGGTCTACCGACAAGAAAACTGCTGTAATATTATGTCCGGACAATTAGTAATAAAAAGCTTTTGTTTGTACAGGACTTACGCAAGTACGCTATATATAGCGTACTGTCGATATGAAATTCTCCATACTATAATTAGTCTTTTTTTCAGATAGATATTACTTTTAATGTATATTTAAACAAAGTTACAAA
>JAKQYE010000049.1 GCA_023356605.1 Trichodesmium sp. MAG_R02
ACCTAGCCAAACAATTCTAGTACCTAATCTGAAATTTTTTAATAGAATAGAATATCAAGGCGATCCCTTGACTGAAAGTACACCAATTAAACTTAAACATAATGACTTAATTACGTTTTATGCTGAAAATGGTAATGATAAAAAATTATTCAGATTTGTCTACTACAATCGCTTCTTAGACCCGCAAGGTTAGTCTATATTTATTAATACCCACATTCCGCACTTCTTAACATTAAATCGATAATTTTTATTAAAATATCGCCCCAAATACTCTCCCTGAAAGCCTTATAGCTATGGGTATTTATTTTCACAACTATAAATAATTGTAACTTATTTTCTCATAAAAAATTAGTTATTGATAAAGTTTATTAATATTGAATTCTAGAATGAAGATTTTTCCTATAAGTCTCTTTGAAAATGTAAATATACATAAAGATATATGAAGATCTGCGGAATGTCGGTTAATAGTAAGTTTCTCTATTAAAGCGCTTTTGAGATTGATAAACCACATCGTCACAACCAAAACCTTGTAGGGACGTTCCATGGAACCTCCTTACTGTGGTCTACTAAAATGAAAGCCGCTGTAATCCTGGTTTTACTCAAGTTAAAAATCTGGAAATTATTGAAGCTATTCCTGAGAGTGATGAAGGAAAAGTTACCCTTTAGTAAGCTAGAATTTAGAATTTATAATTCATAATTTAGAAGGGTTTTCTCAAGGTAGGCATACAACAATAAGTCGTTTAAATGCACAAAAGCTTAGTAAAAGTATAGGTATGAGTAATAATGATCAAAATTTTCAAAGTAGATAATATGGAGTAAACTCCTTTTCGTCGGCAGATTGAAAAATTCGCTGGGGACGAAAAAACTTATGATAAAGTCAAGGAAGTCAAACCGATAGAACGGTTAGTTAGGAATACATTACAAAAGCTCAAAGAAATTAAAGAAGAATATTAATATGGGGAAAAAATATGATTAATATACGGATTGAATTACCTGATAGTTGTAACTTTTCAGATTATTTCAAATTTAATTATTACCCGGAGGATATCTTAAATTACTTTGGTTATCAATTAATTAAAGAAGAATTAGTTTTACCCAAGTCTCAAGGACAAATTGATGGGTTAGAAAATCTCAAGCAAAGATTTCGTAAAAGTCTCCCTTATATTACTTTAGATAGTGAGATAGCAAGGCGAGAATTTTTAATTGCTCCAGTCTTGATAGAATTAGTTGATTATTGTCAGGCTCAACTCAAAGTTTCCTATCCTTTGGAAGTTGAACCTCAGCTTAGAGGTTCTCTAGATTATTTTTTACAAGCGGGAAATAATTTATTAGTCATTGAGGCTAAGGATGAAAACTTAGAAAGAGGTTTTAAGCAACTAGCAGTTGAGTTAATTGCTCTTGATAAAGGAACAGAACCAGCACAAAATTTATTATATGGAGCTATTTCTATAGGAAAAGTTTGGCAATTTGCTCTTTTGAAACGACTTGACAAGGAAGTTAAGCAAGACCTAAATTTATATCGAGTACCTAATGATTTAGAAGATTTAATGAAAATTTTAGTAGCAATTCTCACTGGGGTTGAAGAACGAGTAGAATAGGTAAGCTAATACTCATTTAAAATGCGTATTAGTTAGCTAGAATTTAGAATTTAGAATTTAGAATTTAGAAAAGTTTTTTCTCTTAAGGAGGCATACAATAATAAGTCGTTTAAATAGACAAAATCTTAGGAAGATGGGAGGATTGAAGTCTAGATATAATTTAAACATATTTTGACATATATTGTATGACCAAATTTTCTAGTGGAGACGATTTTAAATATATTTAAAATCTCAATATTAGTCAACATCAAATACCTAGTAATTATCCCGATATTCAGAAATAATTATTACCCAGACTGAATTTTTTTAGTAATGACTTTTAGTAATGACTTAATGGATAAAATTGAAAAATAATTATCTATTCAATTACCTCCTGGAGGCAAAGTTGAAATAGGTTCGGCTCAACTTAAAATTTTAGGTAGTCAACAATTTGGGGTAAATATTTGTCTTCCTGGTTTACCATTACATATTGCTGACTTAGACCTCGCACTTAGCCAAACAATTCTAGTACCTAATCTCAACTTTTTTAATAGAATAGAATATCTTGGGGATCCCCTGACCGAAAGTACACCAATTAAACTCAGACATAAGGACTTAATTAAATTTCATGCTGAAAATGGTAATGCTCAAAAATTATTCAGATTTGTCTACTAAAATCGCTTTTTGTACCCGCCAGCTTAGTTTATCTTTATTAATAGTAAGTTTCTACATTAATCCTGGTTTTGCTCAAGTCGAAAATCTGGAAATTATTGAGGCTATTCCTGAGAGGAATGAAGGAAAAGTTACTCTCCGCGTGAAAGTATACGACCAAAACAATAAACCAGTAAGAGGTAGGCAAAAAAATGAGTTTAACTTAACAGTTTGTCCGCCGAAAGCTGACCCTAAAACTGGAGAATGTCAAACTTTAAACCAGGCAGATATTAATTTGAAAATTCCTCAACCTAAAGAATTACCTCCGGCTTGGGTAATTGTTTTATTAGATTTTAGTGGCAGTATGAAACAATTTGATAGTAGTGGGGGAAAAACAAAATTAGAAGGAGCGATCGCTGCTATTAGAAAGTTCAATCAAGATTTAGCTAAAAAGGGGGAAAATACCAAAATTTCTATCGTACCCTTTGGCAAAGGAGGTAAAAATTGTCCGGGAAATCAAGTCAGGAAAAAGGAACTAGATAATTTTATTTTAGCTGGTAAAAAAAAGGTCGAACAGACTCTCAAGAAATTAGAGAGTAAACTAGATAATCTTTGTGCAGCTACAGATATTTATGAACCTTTGCGTCAGGCAGTACAATTTTTTGGTAATCCTGAAGATACTCGTTTTAACTTACCAATAAATTCTAATTTACCTCAGCCAAGACGTTCAATAATTCTACTTTCTGATGGCTATCATAGTATTTATGGAAATAGAGAAAATGAACCAGAATTAGAAGCACAAGATTTTGAAAAAATGATGTTTATGTTAAAAAGTTATCCTAATATTACTGTGCATACTTTAGGTTATGGTTTGACTCCCCAACAGTTGCAGCAAAAATATGATTTAAAGCAATTTCCAACTATTAGAGATATTAGTAAAAGAGGCGGAAAAAAAAGTAATGGCTCGGAGAAATTAAGGGGATTTGCTGCTGAAGAATTTGTTGATCAAAGGCGACTACAACAAATCGCAGGAGTAACTAATGGTATTGCTGAATTTTCGGGAAATGCTGAAAATATTTCTACCAGTTTGACCGAATTTTTAGAGGCTTTATTTGATGAGTATCAAATTAATTATATTCAACCAATAAATGCTGACCGTGGCTCGTTGCATAATGTACAAGTTAGTTTCAAGTTGCCTAATAATTTAGTAGATTCTGAATTAGAGCCTTATGTATTTCCTTGGGTGTCGCGCTCCCTACCTCCTCTGACTAGAATCATCATTTTTTTATTTACATTAGCAGCATTATTAGGAGGTGGTGTAATACCATTTTTATTATGGGCAAAATCAATTAAACGAGAGTTTCAATAAAAGTATAGGTGTGAGTAAATAAGTGAGTTGGGGCTCACGGGGTGACAAGTAAGCTTAATGGTAGATACAGTAATTATTTGAGACAATAAGTTGAATAATAATTCAATTTAAAAAGAAAGCTTATTGAATTTGGGAGGTAGCGATCGCCAATTCACTCTTATCCACCATCTGAGTTGATTATTTACTCATTTAAAAAGTTGTGGACATAGTTAAAAATATGATTTAAAAGGGTTAGTAATTACAAATAAAAATCAATAAAAGTGAATATATTAGGCTTTTATCAAAACCATATTAAGCATCATATTGAGTCTATCTCAAGTAAGAACATTACAAATATTATTATACGTGAGTATCAGTACATAAAACTGTACATATATCAAAATTAAGTAATTATTTTCCCATACCAAGAAAATTAGAAAGTAAGCGAAAACATATACAAAACTTTTTGACTTTAAAAGAGTTGAGCCTTCCTTTATTTTGGTTTCCTTACGGCTTCTAACACTTTAGAATAACCCAAATGGGACATGAACCAGCTACCACCGGAGTTAGCACTAATCCCACGTACATTCTCAAAGATTTGTTCTAAACTTTCCAGTTCTGAATGGTGCAAAATTCCACTAATCCAAGCAGATATAGCTGTATGGGAATGAAACCCACCCCCAGAAATAGCTATATAGATTGGTGTATTCTTATCCACAATAATATTTGTTTCTCCTTATCGCCATAATCAAAACCTTGTAGGGACGTTGCATGCAACGTCCCTACTGTGGTCTACCGACATGAAAACTGCAAGTGGTAGATGGGAGTGAATTGGCGATCGCTATCCTCCAATTCAAAATCGCATTCTTTTTTAATTGAATTATTATTCAATTTATGGTCTCAAATCATCATTATATCTACCATTAAGCTTGCTTGTCACCCCCTGAGGACCTTCCAACAGAATCAGAGGAAAACTATTTGATTATTGTTCTGGCTTCGTAAGTATTAGGGGTGAACTAGAAACAGAATGAGTCCGAAAAATTGTCTTTGCTCTATGAGCGATCGCTTTGTTCGGTAATTCCAGAAATACCAAAAATAATTGGGGATGAATAAAATTTCGTCTACTACCTCCTCTGACTAGAATAATCAATTGATTCACTACAATTTGAGGATTCTACTTTCAGATTTGTAAAGGCATTTTTAATTCATTGTTCGGACTTGATGTTGAGCTAAAATACCCTCTTATTCTAGGTGTCTCTACTGCACACACCATGTACACAAAAGTAGGCTAACATGACACTCCTAGGGCTAAAGCCCTACTACAAACCATATACTTTTTGATGACTGATTATCCGGACATGATATCACTCTTGATCAAGGAATAGAACCAGAAAAAAATTTATTATTCAGAATCATCTTGTAATTTTGAATCAATTCCATGCTCCGAGCTATTAGCATTAGTATTAATATTAGCTTTAACTTTATCATTATAAAAACGATAAAAAAGAGGCTCATCCTTAAAATTATGTTCATCCAAAACGTGGTGAATTATCCCCTGTTGCAACATTAACTCCCCCATCAAAATAGCTTCTTCCCTGGTAGCTCGTTCATTAATCATTAACCACTCTACTGCCTCCGAACCTAAAAAGACATTTTTGAATAGCTTAAACTGAAACCGTCTATCTTTGATAGAAACTCCATTCTCTCCACCCATGGCAGTAGATATCGCCTCCCAGTCGTACTCTTCTTTAATGGATGGTGGTTCAATAGATAGCATTTCTTGAGAAAGAAGTCGATTTTCTGCAGAAGTTTGCGATCGCTCTCCAGGATAGATTTCAGGATCGAGGTCTTTGAGATGTACATCTTGTCGGGGACGAGCAACTTCAACTCTATATTTTCGTAAATATTTTTCTATTTGTTTGTACAGGTGGGTTCTCACCTTTGGTTGCTTAAGAGGATCGCGGATAAAAGCCACCACCCGAAACTGCAACCCATTCTCTACATATTCCCGAAATTTTACCTTGGGGGGAGGATGGCGGAGAATATCTGGATGCTCCACTTGTGCAGCAGCAAGTAGAACTTTGTAGACAAAATCAATATCTGTTCCATAAGGAATTTTCACATAAGCTTTTACTCTAGTTATACCACTGCGGTTCCAGTTGAGAACTTCCCCTTCAATAAAGCGAGAATTGGGAATAGTAATAATATAGCGTTCGATATTAGAAATATCAGTAGTTCTAGCACCGATGCGTTGAACTAAACCTTGAAAATCTCCTACCTGAACCAACTCTCCAACTTTTATCGGACGGGCAACAATTAAAATTAACCCACAGATGAAGTCTTTAACAATATTTTGTAATCCAAAACCAATACCAACTCCAAGGGCTCCCAGCAAGAGAGCTAGAGATTGAAAATCTAACCCTCCAGCATTGAGAATTAGAAGTGCTCCTACAGATAGCAGACCGTATTGAAGAAAAAAAGCAATTGTGTCTTGGTGACTTGGTTCTGCTCCTGTGAGGGGAAGCAAGCGAGATTTGAGAATACTAATAAACCAACCTACTCCGATCCAAAGTGCAGTGATAGTTAGGGCGATAGTTAAGATTCGGTTGAGAGAAATGGTTTCTTCTCCCAACTGAAACATTCTGGCATTAAATGTATTGTCTAAAAGTTGGAAAATCTCGTAAAACCAGCCTCTAGTTATGGGAAATAATTGAACTCCATAATAGATAAATATCGCCCATACTGCTATTTGCAATAATACCAAACCTAATAGTCGTAAAGAATGCCCCCGTCTGTGAGGATTTTTGATATTCTGGCGTAGAACATAACGAAACAGCAATACGAGTCCCCCCTGAAGTAATAGAGTAGTTAAAAAGGCAATAGTCAGCATTTTGACTGCCCAACGAGTATAAACTGGTGTGCGTTCTCGCCAACTTTGTTCTAAACCCTGCTGCAGTTGTTTCTGCCACATTTGCACCTGCATCTCTGAGTACATGGAGTTGAAGGTATCCTCTGCTACCTCCACTAAGGGGCGACTATCGACTTTCAATACCACATTTTGATTGGAGCGAACCACTTTCACATCTGGAGGTGTTCCTCGTTCAATACTATCTGCTAACGCTGACTTCAGAATTGATGTCATAAATTTGGCTCTCTCCTGAGCTGTCAGTTTTCCCAACGCGCCAACTTCTAACAATTCTCGACCATCTAATACTACTGGAACTTTTACCCTTATTGTATCTTTAGCTTGGGCAGGAAAGAGTAGAAATACTGATAGTAAACTGATGCAAACTACAAGGGCAAATCTCAACTTATATTTCTGAAGTCTTGCCATATAACTACCTGTACAGAATTAATTTTATATTTGGGGAAGATGGTATTAAAGACTATATGATGTCTTCATGTATTTTGACATACTCCCGACGTTGTCCTTAGGCAACAACATGGGCCATGAGCGCAGTTTTCATAGAGGTGATATCTTCCCCCTGTTATGAAGAAATTACCACTATATGTCACTATCTCAATTATCTTTGGGAGTAGTAACTTTTCTACTACAAAAGAGAGATTATACTTACTATTATGTCTGGATAATCAGTAATAAAAAAGTTTTTGCTTTTAGTGGGACTTTAACAGAGATTGCAGATAGAAGGAAAGCCCTACTACATACTTTAATTATAACTATTCAACCAACATGATATTACCTATCACATTACCCACTCTGACCCTTATTTAATGCCCAGAAAAATCAGTAATTGGGACGTTGGTAGATGGCGGGATGAATCTATTTCCCAAAAATGGCTCGTTGCTTCATAATAGTTAATATCACTAACAGGGGAAAACACCCGCTTATGTCACCCCAAGACTCCCTTCCATCGCAAAACCTTGAATTAAATAATGTCCGGATAATCAGTAGTAAAAAAGATGTTTTTAGTTAGGCTTTAGCCCTATCTGCAATTATGACTGTTGCTCTGCTACGAATTTTAATTATAACTATTCAACAGGACATGATATTACTCAAAATGTATTGATTTGCTCAAACATTCTATCCGTCTGTTGATTCACAATTCTCAAATTTGGAGAAGTGGCCATTCCGGCTTACAGCACTTTTCAAATTGATGAACTACATCGCCATAACCAAAGCCTTGTAGGGACGTCGCATACAACATCCCTACTGTAGTCTAGCAACATAATGTAATTCATCCCTTAATTTAACAATGCCCTAATTCGTCTAGATAAAACAGAGACTAAATTTTTATCTTTAACTGAAAGTATGATCAAGATATCCGATAGTATTAACTCTCAAAAAACCTTGGATATAAATTTTATGCTAGAACAGGTAAAGATTTTAACTATAGAATTACAAGGAATGTTTGTATTGAGATATTTGCCCCTTATTCCAAATTACTACAACAACAACAGGAATTAATCATAATCAGAACTTGCGCAAAACCACTATATCTAGTAGTGGTTAACGGCCGTTAACTACTACAGATGGTGTAGATTTTCAATTCTAGTGGGTAAGTTCTGATAATAAAAAAGCAAAGGTATAATTTAACATACAAAAAAACCCCCACTAAACGTAGGAGCTTTAACTTAATTTAACTTACTAAACTATAGTTCAGCTAATCTCTAAAAACTAACCGAACTTACCAGCAGTAGAAGCTATCAAGAACGCGGCGTAAGTTAAAACATAACCCACAGTAAAGTGAGCTAAACCAACAACACGAGCTTGAACAATAGAAAGAGCAACAGGCTTATCCTTCCAGCGAACCAAGTTAGCTAGAGGAGTCCGCTCATGGGCCCAAACAATAGTTTCAATTAGCTCTTGCCAGTAACCACGCCAAGAGATCAGGAACATGAAACCAGTTGCCCAAACTAGGTGTCCGAATAAGAACATCCAAGCCCAAACAGACAAATTACTAGTTCCATAAGGGTTATAACCATTAATTAACTGGGAAGAGTTTAACCACAGATAATCACGCAACCAACCCATTAAATAAGTAGAAGATTGATTAAACTGAGCCAAGTTCTCTTGCCATACAGACAAGTTTTTCCAGTGCCAGTAGAATGTTACCCAACCAATGGTGTTTAACATCCAGAACATAGCTAGGTAGAAGGAGTCCCAAGCAGAGATATCGCAAGTACCACCACGACCAGGGCCATCACAAGGGAATGCGTAACCGAAGTCTTTCTTGTCTGGCATTAATTTAGAACCACGAGCATCCAACGCACCTTTAACCAAAATCAAAGTAGTTGTATGCAAACCTAGAGCGATCGCATGGTGAACCAAGAAATCTCCAGGCCCAATGGTTAAAAATAGAGAGTTTGTACCACTATTGATAGCTTCTAACCAATTTGGTAACCATACAGCACCAGCAGTAGAAGCCAGACTATCAGAGTTAGATAACAGTACATCCATGCCGTATAAAGCTTTTCCGGAAGCAGCTTGAACAAACTGAGCAAATACCGGCTCAATCAATATTTGCTTTTCCGGAGTGCCAAAAGCTACCATTACATCATTATGGACATAAAGACCTAAAGTATGGAAGCCCAAGAATAAAGAAACCCAACTCAAGTGAGAGATGATAGCTTCTTTATGATTTAATACACGATCAAGGACATTACCTTTGTTTTGCTCAGGATCATAATCCCGTACTAGGAAAATCGCACCGTGAGCAAATGCACCTACCATAATAAAACCAGCAATATACTGATGGTGGGTATAAAGTGCTGCCATTGTTGTGTAATCCCTTGCCATAAAAGCATAAGGAGGCAGAGCATACATATGCTGTGCTACCAAGGAAGTAATTACACCAACAGAAGCAAGAGCCAGAGCTAACTGGAAATGTAGAGAGTTGTTTAGAGTTTCATATAATCCTTGGTGAGGCAAGTTAAACTGACCTTGACTCTTTCCACCAATTAAACCAGCTTTTGAATCAAGCATTTCTTTGATACTGTGGCCAATACCAAAGTTAGTCCGATACATATGACCAGCAATGATGAAGATAACTGCGATCGCCAAATGGTGATGAGCCATATCAGTCAACCACAGAGATTCAGTCTGAGGATGAAAACCACCCAAGAAAGTCAGGATAGCAGTTCCCGCACCTTCAGAAGTACCAAACACATGATTAACAGTGTCAGGATTTTGAGCATAAACGCCCCAATTTCCCGTAAAGAACGGGCCTAAACCTGCAGGGTGAGGCATAGTTGTCAAGAAGTTATCCCAACCAACATGCTGTCCACGAGATTCTGGAATTGCGACGTGAACCAAGTGGCCAGTCCAAGCTAAGGAACTAACACCGAATAGACCTGCCAGATGGTGATTGAGGCGAGATTCAGCATTTTTGAACCATGCTAAACTAGGACGGAACTTAGGCTGCAGGTGTAACCAACCAGCAAAGAGCATAACAGATGCCAAGATCAGGAGGAAGATAGAACCCTGATACAAATCTCCATTTGTTCTCATGCCGATGGTGTACCACCAGTGGTAAACACCAGAGTATGCAATATTTACTGGATTAGATGCTCCACCTTGGGTAAAGGCATCTACAGCCTCTTGACCAAATTGAGGGTCCCAAATCGCGTGAGCGATAGGACTTACATTTAGAGGATCTTTAATCCATTGTTCAAAGTTTCCTTGCCAGGCAACGTGGAATAGGCTACCAGAAGTCCACAGGAAAATGATCGCTAGATGGCCGAAGTGAGAAGCAAAAATCTTTTGGTAAAGATTTTCCTCTGTCATACCATCGTGGGTTTCAAAGTCATGGGCTGTAGCAATTCCGTACCAGATCCGACGGGTGGTTGGATCTTGTGCCAGGTCTTGACTAAATTTCGGGAATTTTGTGGCCATAAATCTTTGTATCTAAGTCTCGCAGATATTTAAGAGAATTTAGATTGAATAGGGGTTTCCCACCGTTAAATCGTAAACGGTATAATGGTATTTGTCTCAACCTCACTGACAGTAACTTTCTACCTTAAAGAATCACAAATCTCTAAGCCCATACTATGAGTACCAACATTTGTTAAAAGTAAGCAGTAGAAAGTTGTCTACTGAGAGAGTATTTTTCAATCTCTCAATGTTTACAAGATTTTTTTGTAAACGTTTTTACTACATATGTCGCCTTGGTTGTCAGCAGTCACAGAAGTTAATTGTCAATACCCAGACTAGCGGTGAGTTATCAGAAATTTAGCCACTGATAGTGGTCTTTCGCCAGCACCCCTAACTACTATTCTTGTTAGATTTTAGCATGATTAGCAGATCGGGAATGCCAACTATAAACCTTCACAGACAGTAACGATGAGACTCACGCCATTTTTTATTAGAATTTTTAAATGGGAGAACCTTGACAGATTAAATTGGGGACCGAGGATAAGTCAATCCCCGAGGAAGAATCTTAAAATGCTATTGCATTCTATCCTACTGCAATTATTCGAGCTAGGAAGAATGCCCAGGTTGTGACAATTCCGCCTAGGAGATAATGAGCTACTCCTACTGCCCGACCTTGGGTGATGCTTAAAGCACGAGGCTGAATTGCTGGAGCAACTTTTAGCTTATTATGAGCCCAAACAATAGACTCGATCAACTCTTGCCAGTAGCCACGACCACTAAACAAGAACATTAAGCTAAATGCCCAGATAAAGTGTGCCCCTAGGAACAATAAACCGTAGGCAGATAATTCTGAACCGTAAGATGTAATTACATTTGAAGCTTGCGCCCACAGGAAGTCACGCAACCAACCATTGATAGTAATTGCACTTTCGGCAAAGTTACCGTAAGTAATGTGACTTACTGTACCATCTGGATCTACCGTTCCCCAGACATCTGACTGCATCTTCCAGCTAAAGTGGAAAATCACAATTGACAGTGAGTTATACATCCAGAACAGACCAAGAAACACATGGTCCCAACCAGAAACTTGACAAGTACCACCACGACCAGGACCATCGCAAGGGAACCGGAAACCTAGTTCACTCTTATCTGGAATTAGACGAGAGCTACGAGCATACAGTACACCTTTGAGAAGAATCAGGGCTGTAACATGGATTGTAAAGGCATGGATATGGTGCACCATAAAGTCCGCCGTACCCAAGGTCATTGGCATCATTGCTACTTTGCCACCTACTGCTAATACATCCCCACCAAAAATTGGGCTAACAGATGCCAAAGCATTAGGAGCAGTATTGCCCGGAGCCAAACTATGAAGATTTTGTACCCACTGAGCAAAGATTGGCTGTAGTTGAATACCACTATCAGAGAACATATCCTGTGGACGACCTAAAGCCCGCAGAGTATCATTGTGAACGTATAACCCGAAGCTATGGAAGCCCAGGAAAATACAAACCCAGTTCAGGTGAGAGATAATTGCATCCCGGTGACGAATGACTCGATCCAACACATTGTTAACATTCTTTGCTGGGTCATAATCCCGCACCATAAAAATAGCACCATGAGCTCCAGCTCCCACAATCAGGAAACCTCCAATCCACATATGGTGTGTGAACAGAGATAACTGAGTTGGGTAGTCAGTAGCAATATAAGGATATGGTGGCATTGCATACATATGATGTGCCACAATGATGCTAATAGAGCCTAGCATGGCCAAGTTAATCGCTAACTGAGCATGCCAGGAAGTTGTTAAAGTTTCATATAGACCTTTATGACCTTCACCACCAATTAGAAGGGGATCTTTATGAGCTTCTAAAATTTCTTTCATGCTGTGACCAATGCCCCAGTTTGTCCGGTACATATGGCCAGCAACTATGAATAATACTGCTAGTGCTAAATGATGATGAGCTGTATCAGATAACCACAAGCCACCTGTTACAGGGTTCAAACCACCTTTAAAGGTAAGGAAATCAGCATACTCACCCCAATTCAATGTAAAGAAAGGGGTTAAACCTTTGGCAAAACTAGGATATAACTCTGCCATCAAGCTTTTATTAAATAGAAATTCATGGGGTAGAGGAATATCCTCTGGTGCCACCCCAGAATCTAATAACTTATTAATAGGCAGAGAAACATGAATCTGGTGGCCTGCCCAAGACAAGCAACCTAAACCCAGTAAGCCAGCTAAGTGGTGGTTCATCATTGATTCCACATTTTGGAACCATTCCAACTTAGGTGCTTTCTTATGATAATGGAACCAACCTGCAAACATCATCAGGGCTGCCATTACTAGGCCACCGATCGCCGTGCAGTATAGTTGGTACTCATTCGTTATGCCAGAAGCACGCCATAGTTGAAATAACCCAGAGGTGATTTGAATCCCATGGAAACCACCGCCCATATCACCATTTAAGATTCCTTGGCCAACGACTGGCCATACAACTTGGGCACTTGGTTTAATTCCTGTGGGGTCTGCTAACCAAGCTTCATAGTTGGAAAACTTAGCACCATGAAAATATGCGCCACTCAACCAGACAAAGATTATGGCCAGATGGCCAAAGTGTGCGCTGAAGATTTTGCGCGATACATCTTCTAAATCAGAAGTGTGACTATCAAAGTCGTGAGCGTCAGCATGGAGGTTCCAAATCCAGGTGGTAGTTTTTGGTCCTCTGGATAGAGACCGACTGAAGTGACCAGGTTTACCCCACTTTTCAAAGGAAGTTGGTACGGGGTCAGTATCAACGGTTACTCTTACCTTGGCCTCGCGCTCTGGAGGACTTATTGTCATGAAGACTCTCCTCTCCGAAAGACAATTAACTAAATTATTGATGTTGTAGAAACTGATAAAAGTTGTAAAGAATTATCAATATCTTTTGTAGGTTTACAAGTTATGGTAACTACTTTTGCTAGAGTGCAACACCACACTCCTTATTTCTGCCAATATTATAATGATATTTATTTTGGCGGAAATATTATCAAATACATAGATTTGATTTTACCAATTCCCTGTAAATGTCAATTTCTTTAGGTGATTATAGACTTGCTTCGGATGTTTAAGTTATATATTTACAATTATTAAAATTTATTGATACAAAGATTAATAAAAGACTTTTTTTACCAATTTCACAGCTAGGAAAAAAAGTCAAGATATATCACCTAAAATTTTACAAAACTATAATAATTTTACTAGCTATCAGTTTTGACCATTGACTAAGCAGAATATAAAGCAAACAGCCATCAGCTTTTATATATCTTAGAATTATCAGCAACTGTTGCGCAGGATGCTTTAGGAGTTGTGAAAATCTGCTTCTCTCACCCAAAAAAAAGGAGCCTGTTAACTGCTGACCATTGACTACTTCTTCAACTAATCTTTTAATTTTCCGGTGGATATTTTGGATGTTTTTACATTTCCTCAAGCTCTAATTCCATATAGGCAAGTAATTATATTAAGGAAGGGGTTTAAGACTAAATCAGTTTTATACCAATAATCAAATGCAATGCTATACCTGAGCAGCACTTCAATATATTAAGTAATTAATACCAATTAAATAAATATTTGCTACGAATGAATAGGGGATTTTTTAGCACTCAGGGGGAGCAAGTCAGGAAGAGGGAGTCAGAATGAATCGCTTCAATACCATGTTTGTAGGTCGGAAATTATCTTTTTATCAAAGGGGCATATCCTGTTAAATCTTTTTATTGGCCTTACTATTCGACATTTTTTTCATATTTTTTCTTCAAATTGGTATAACACTGACCAAATAACCTTTTTGATAATTATTAACCAGGAACGGGTCAATTATTCTTACTTTTGTACAGATTTGCATATAATGTCTCTAACTACCGTCCCTCAACGGAGGGACTAGGGTTGACTCTCCCGCTCAAGATAGGGGTAGAAAAGTGTCTGAGAAATGGTACTATGGAGTACCCTTTCGTGGAGATGGTGTAACAAGGAGTAGGATAACTTAATAAAGTGTATGTTTTTTACTTTCTGGTTGTGACTAGACCCGAAGGACCTGGGGGAATTGGTGATTAAGGTGAAACAAGTCTAGATATTAAGAGGTATTTTGAGCTTTTCACAGCAAAACTGAAGAAATTAGTGTCTCTATTTGATAGGGAAGTGTGGGCGGTAACTCAATATTTGTCATTGCTACATTAAATGTTTGGGTGATAGATCGCTCTTCTCCATATATTGCTTTTAATTCTCCAAGTTTCTACTTCCTTGTCCACTTTTACCGAAAGTTTACCAAGTCTTAATGGTCAAGAACCATAAATTAGCTAGAGCAATAAGTAATGCTAACTGGGGAGAATTAGTGAGGCAATTAGAATACAAAGCTGAATGGTATGGTCGTACATTAATAAAAATTGACAGATATTTTCCTAGTTCGGTCGCCTTGCTCTAATTGTGGTCATGTAGTAGAAAAATTACCTTTAAATGTTAGAGAATGGGACTGTCCTGAATGCGCTAGTCACCATCACAGGGACATAAACGCGCATTTTCAACATTTTGGCTGCTGGGCAGGCAGTGTCAGTCTGTGGAGCGACTGTAAGACCTGAAGAGAGTAAATCTCGGAGGGCAAGTGCTATGAAGCAGAAAGCCCCTAACAGCAATGCTAGGGAATCCCGCCCTGTCTCGAGTATAGCAGCGTCGGGAGATGTCAATCTAAGTAAAACCCTTTATTTTTGGTTGAAAATTCTAGGAGTATCATCAGTGTTTGGCATAAATTTGCAAGCAAAATATCTCAGAAAAATTATCACATTCCTAATTGCAGTAGTCTTAATATCTAGTTTAGCCAGTTGTAGCGATAGCTCACATGAGTCATCTCAAATTCGTTCCCAAAAATCTGTAACCATCTCTACCAATCCTAAAATATCTGAAGTTTCCCCACCGGAGATCATTCAACAACTACGTCAAGGGATCGACATATACAAACCACAACTAGCAATACAAAGTCCGCAACCGGAACAAGTATTTAAAGATAATAATATTACTGTACAACTGCAGGTCCAAGACTTACCTATATTTAAGTCAGACCTAGATATAGGTTCTTATGTAGAAGTTATCTTAGATAATAAACATTACACAAAAATCTATAATTTCAATAAATCTATTGTTCTATCAGACTTAGAACCAGGTACTCATACCCTCAGAGTGTTTGCCTGTCGTCCGTGGAATGAAAGTTTTAAGAATGAAGGTGCTTACGCCCAAACTACATTTCATATCTTTACCAAAACCGCAAATAATAATCCACCTCCAGACTTACCTCTGTTAACTTACAATAGTCCGGTAGGCAGCTATGGTGCAGAGCCTATCATGCTTGACTACTACCTCACTAATGTACCATTGTCCTCGGTAGTTGGAGAAGTTCCTGAATATGAAATAGCTGATTGGCATATTCGTGTTACCGTTAATGGAACTAGTTTTATCACTGATCAATGGGAACCACTGTATTTACAAGGGTTCTATCCTGGAAAAAATTGGGTCCAGTTAGAATATATTGATGGATCAGGTAATCAACTTAATAGTGTTTATAACAATACTGCTCACTTAATTACCTACAAACCAGATGGGCAAGATACTCTCAGCAAGATAATTCGAGGAGAAATTCCATTAAGAGAAGCGCTTAGTATTGTTACTCAGGAATACATCTACGAAGAACCACAGCAAGAAATAACTTCAGAAACAGAAGAAATTCCTAGTGATGATAAATTAGAAGTAGAAGAAGTTTTGATTGAACCAGAATTACAAGAAATTCCCACTACTGAGCCTACTATTGAACAATTAGAAGTAGAAGAAACTTTTGTTCAACCAGAAACGGAAGAAATTTTGGTAGAACCAGATTTACAAGAAATTCCCACCGCTGAACCTACTATTGAAGAATTAGAACTAGAAGAAATTTTGGTAGAACCAGAAATGGAGACAATTACTAGTGATGAGGAGCTAGAAGATATTTCTACCATTGAACCTACTACTGATGGATTAAAAGTATAAGAGATTTTGGTAGAACCAGATTTATAAGAAATCCCCACCACTGAACCTACTACTGATGAATTAGAAGTAGAACAAATTTTGGTAGAATCAGAAACAGAATAAATTCCTACCACTGAACTTATCACTGATGAATTAGAAGTAGAAGAATTTTTGGTAGAATCAAAATTTGTACCGATATCTAGCCCCTCGGCGAGTTGACATCTCACAGGCTGCTGCTACTTTGGCAGTAGTCTTATGCTGGCCGACCTATTCGTTTTTTTGTCTCGGCATCCCCACCCGCGACTAATATATTTCTTGCTGCATTTCCCGAAGCGATAGAACGAGCTTCCGCTACGCGACTATATTTAGCTCCACAATGTAGGACATTTCCCCTCACGAATTGATAAATCTAATTTTCTACCTTGAAATCCACAACAACAGCAAGTTTGGGATGTGGGTTCCCAACAACTAATTACTCTTAGAGCGCCACCGTATTTTTCTGCAAATCCATTCTAAAAATGTCCGAAATTTTCTAGTGCCTTTCTTCAAAAAATACCTCTCGATAATTTCCGATTCTTAACCATTCCAGAAACTTGTCATACCTCTAAAACAATTGTTTGGTTTTCACAGAATTTCAGTAGATAATTTGTGTAGAAAATCTCTCCTTGTATCTTTCAGTTTGCTATCTAGCTTTTTCATATCGTTTAGAACCCTTAGTTTTTTTAGATAATGACTTACTTAGTTTTCGGTACTTCGAGCATTCGTTTCTTTAGTGATTTTGGTGCATTAATAGAGTAAGGGTTTCAGCTAATATTGATATCAACTTTTGAAGCTATAGCAATCCGCGCATAGGTTGCGAGAAATCAAAAAGTAGATAAAAAAGTTGAAACTCTTACCTGTTGCCTGTTGCCTGTTGCCTGTTGCCTGTTGCCTGTTGCCTGTTGCTTGTTGCCTAAAAAGCAGTAAGATTTTTGCCACAAATAAAATAGGATTGCTATATGTTTTGTTAAGTACATACAATAACTTTTATATACTCGATCTTTACAATGATAGTTATTTTAAATAAAAATGAAACATTTTTTCGCCTGAAATAGTTTCATAGCAAGAAAAACTCATCTCAATTCTATTGTAAAACGACTATAACCAAGACCAACCCCCTTTAGATTTACTTTATAAACAGCTTCTAAAGATGGATTTTGGCTGTTCCCCAAAATTCATAGACTTTGCAAGCTCGAAATTCACCAAAAAATTGGGTTGAAAGCTTGCCTACTAAGCTAGCTCCCTTTTTAGTTGTTTTTTTTGAATACATATTCTATTATTTTATTGATTAATTAGTCCTAGGGAGACAGTCTGAAACGAAAAATGGGCGTTAAGGTCAGGGTAAGACTAGGAGCAAGCAAACAGCAACCTATGAAGGGTCAACCCTCCAAGTAGTTTCGGCTCGTTAAAATCTCTGTCCCTTTCTTTTAGGCAGGGGAAGATGTTAAAATGCCGATACTAGCAAACTTGATATTAAGATGCCAAAAAATTTCAAATTAAGAATCTGAATTAGTAGTTTCTAACAATCTGAGGATTGTTTCTATATCATCAAATTCCCCAACAATTCTACGGATAGGTAAAGGCCAGACTTTAATCAAAGTAGGAGTAGCAGTAATTAGTTCTACTTCAGCTTGTTGAGGATGTTGAAAGACGTCTATTACCTTTAAAGTATAAGGAAGAGAAACATATTGTTCTAATATTTGGTGAAGACCCTGAAGAGCCCGTTGAGTAGCAAAACTTTTACCTGATACAAATAAGCGGAAAATATAGCCTTGGACTTTTGATTGTAGATCAATAGTAGAGGCTGAGACTTCCGGTGGAACCGAATCCAAATTGATATCTTGCCGTAATAGAAACATAACGAAATTATGATTTTCCCAAAGTTAAAGAAACGGGTCATAAAAAGTAGAAACATCTATAGGATTAAAAATTCCTATGACCAAGGAGCAAATTGCTAAATCATCTCACCATTCTGAAAAATGGCATTAAGTAATACATGAGCTCTTAAGAAGACTGGCATTTAAGCAAAAGCAAAAACCTGCAATTCTTTAGTGGGGGGGTGCGAGTGTAAAGCTATTTATCGATCGTTGCAGTGTATCCTGGTATTAACAAATGGAGTAATTCAGATAGTGCTAATATTGTTTCTACCTCTACACATAGGTGATGAAACCATCGTTTTTTTGCTTGGGTCTTAGCAGTAAATTGAACATCCCCCTGGTGTCAACTAGGCGAGACCTTTTTATATTCCTATAGAGTAGGAATTCCTTGGAGAGACTTACTAGAAAGGTTTGAGGACTAACGCGAAAGTTCATGCTCGTTTTAGTCGTTGGTGCTTTTGAGGGGTATGGGAGAGATTATTTCAAGTTATAGCTGAGAATGCAGATAATGAATATGCAATGATGGACGCAACTATTTTTGATACTCATCCACACAGTCTAGGAGGCAAAACAGTAGTCCTGAACAGGAAGATATTGGTTGTCGTAAAAGAGGATTAGGCACTAAAATACATAGGGTAGTAGATGCCCTGGGAAATTACACCGGATTTTTTTTGACTCCTGCTTAAGTCTCTGAGTGGGATGGAGCCAATTTTCTATTAACGATGGTGGATGCAGAAGCAGTGCTAGAAGATAAAGGTTATGATGCTCAGGAGCGGGTGGTTGGGCCTTATGACTTAGAGATAAAACGTAAGTAGTGATTCCACCAAAAAAAACCGAGAATAACCCTCTGATTACGATATAGTTGACACCATATCTCATCTCGTCTAAGATGAAAAATTTTTCACCAAACTAAAAAAGTATCGAGGGATAGCTACTAGATACGATAAACGTTCCGTAACTTCCTGAGATGAATTTATTTGCTAGCTTCAGTCATTTTATTGGAATAGGTATAGTCATGTCTGTTGACCATATAATGGCTATTTTGTCAATTTGTTAATTTATGATATACCCTAGAGTGTGTGCAACTTTTCCAAAAATTATTTAGTTTTAACAATCAACCGAGACTATTTTGCCACCAATTTGTTAGCAATACACAGTAGAACGTATCTACTGAGGGGATATGGCACTACACACAAGTCAAAAGTCAACCCCCTCTTACCTCCAAAAGATGTAAACTCATGTATTCAAAAGTAGTTTCTGACTTAGTTTGACCATTTATAAATATCCTTACCTCGACTTGAACTGCTATATCTTACGATGTCTATAAAAAAGAATTTGTAAATGCTTTTACATATTATGTTGCGTTGGTTGTCAGCCCAAGACATAAGTTTAACATTTACTAACCAGGCTAGGATGACTTATATAGATAGTAGATAGTGGCTACAAGCAGATTCTAGTTTTTCACCCCTCACCCCTAACCATTCTCTTTATTAGATTTGGGCATAATTATAATCAGTAGTTTTGGAGCGCAGACGATTAGCCCTTAACTTCATACCCTGGTTGAACGATCATCATCTAGAAAACTTTAAATTTAAAATATTATTAAATTTTAAATTCTGCCGCGTAGCATTTGAGCCATTTCGTTTGGGGAAGGTGACTCATTGATTGCTATCTCTTCAGTGATTCTACCATCTAGATAAAGATCATATAAAGACCTGTTCATAGTAGTCATGCCTTCATAAGTATCTTTAAGCATGATCTGATTAATATCTTCATACTGGTCTTTAAGAATATACTCTTTTACTACATCAGTATTAATCAAAATGTCATGGAAAGCTGCTCGTTTACCATCAGTAGTTTTGCACAACAACTGAGCAATAACCCCTACCAGAATTTCTGAAAGAGCCAATTTAATTGCTGGTTGTTCTTCAGCAGAAAACATATCCAGAATACGAGTGATAGTTTTAACTGCACTGTTAGTATGCAAAGTTCCCATTACCAAGTGTCCTGTAGATGCTGCCTTAATGGCGATTCCTACGGTTTCTTTATCCCGAATTTCTCCAACTAGCATAAGGTCAGGGTCTTGACGGAGAGCACCTTTGAGAGCGTTGAAGAATTTAAGGGTATGTCTACCTACTTCTCGATGTTTGATCAGAGATTTCCGACTTTCATGGACAAATTCTACAGGGTCTTCAATAGTGATGATGTGATAAGGAAAAGTATCATTCATATAATCAATCATCGCTGCCATAGTAGTGGACTTGCCAGAACCTGTAGGCCCTGTTACCAAAACTAATCCTTTATGGTAATGGCAAACTTTCTTAAAAACTTCTGGCAACTTGAGTTGATCCATCTTGAGAATTTTCGCACCAATTAGTCGTAATACCATGGCCGGGCCAGCAAGAGAATCAAATAAGCTAATCCGTATTCGGACAAAACCTAGGTCAGCCGCACCGTCAAAGTCTAAATTTTCCTGAAATGCCCGAATTTCTTCATCCTTGAGAATTTCCCGCAGCCAACTCATAAAAGTGCCTAAGTCGGTCTCTGGATAATCAATTGGTATGAGGTCGCCACGCTTGCGAAATCTTGGTATTTCATTTACACCCAAGTGAACATCTGAAATTCCTTCTTTTTCAGCCCGCTGGACAATTTCTGTCAATGTTACTTGTCCGGGTGCCAGCTCTGGACCAAAAGAAGTTGCTCGTTGCTTTGGTGGAGTTTCCTTCCGAGGAATTGTTTCCTCAGAACTTGGAGGTGATGCTGATGAAGAGTTGGAAGGTTTTGGAGAATTTTTGGGTCTTGGGGGTGGTGGAGCTGGAGGGCGAGGTGGTAAACCACGTCCTGATCGTGATGGAGCTGGGGGAGGTGGTGGCGGTGTTTGTGTCATTTCAGTTATTAGTTATTAGTTAAATTATTATAAATTATCATATCAAATTACCTTGAATACTTTTTATTATAGTTGGGTAAGATGGGGAGATTGAATATTGAAGTGTAGATAGAATTATCGATATAAAAATTAGAAATATTTGGGTTGCCTACCAAACCACCAAAGGAAAACTTAATTGAAATATTGTGGAAGTTGATTAAGTATAAGTGGATTGAAGTTAATGCATAAGGAAGTTGAAGTAGCTGAAAAAAATATCTCAAAACACTGCTGTAAAATTTGGGAAAAGAATATGTAATTAATTTTGTGTAGATGACTGTAATAATCTCTTGCTATAGCAGTATGAAATTATTTGTGAAAAGAACTGTCAGAGTTTAGTATTTTTAGATCATTTTTGCCCTCGGTTTTGAGACCAAACCCCTAGGATAAAAACGACATTCCGCAGATATTCATATATCTTTATGTATACTTACATTTTCAAATAGACTTATACGAAACAACTTCATTCTAGAACTTAATATCAATAAACTTTATCAATAACTAATTTTTCATGAGAAAATTAGCTACAGTTCTTTATGATAGAGAAAATTGATGCCCATAGCTATAAGGTTTTCCGGGAAAGAATACGGGGCGATAGATAAATAAAACTTATCAATTTAATGTTAAGAATTGCGGAATGTGGGATAAAATATTACAAACTATTTATGGGGGGGGATTACTAGATTTTCAATATTATATTTATCAAAGGTTTTTCCAGCTATAATATACTTTGAATATTAAATAACCTACTTAAAAAAAATATGTCAGTACAGCCAAAAGCAACTAATAGTAAATCCAAAAGAACTAAGAAATATCAAGAAGATGCTGAATCTGCTGAATCTGAGATTAGAGAAAAGCAAAAAGCTGTTAATTATCGAACAATAGAATATCCAGTCGAAGCTATTGTTCAGAAGTATAATGAAGGAATAGAAGACGAGACTAATGAGTTATTTATACCTGATTATCAAAGAGAGATGACTTGGGATGAAGAAAGGCAGTCAAAATTTATTGAGTCTGTATTTTTAGGATTACCAATACCTCCTATATTTGTTGCTGATATTAATGATATAGAAGATGAATCTCGTTTAGAAATTATTGATGGCACTCAACGTATCCGCACCTTAAATAGATTTATTAATAATGAGCTAAGACTATATGGTTTAAAAAAGTTAAGTAAACTAAATAATTTGAAATTTGAAGACTTACTTCTTTCTCGTCAGAGACGTTTCAAAAGAGTTACTGTTCGGATAATTCAACTTACTGAACATGCAGATGAAGAAACACGAAGAGATTTATTTGAACGGATTAATACAGGTAGTATAGAGTTGAATGAAATGGAAAAACGCAGAGGTATATACCCCGGAAAAGTTACTGATTTAATTGAAAAATTATCAAAAGCACAAAAATTTAAGAATCTTTGTTATTTTTCTGACGCAGCTATTCATAGACGAGATCCTCAAGAATATGTACTACGTTTTTTTGCTTTCTTGGATGGGTATAAAGGTTTTGAGAGTAAATTAGGGGTAGTTAAATTTCTTGATAAATATTTGGAAAATGCTAATAATGATAAAAATCTAGATTTAGAGAAAATGCAGCATGAATTTGAAACAATGATAGAATTTGTCGAAAAATATTTTCCCAATGGTTTTCGCTCAGGTAAAAAATTCAATCGAACAACTACTAGGATTAAATTTGAATCTCTTTCTGTAGGTATTGCTCTTACTCTGAGAGAAAAAGATAATCTTTCTTATCAAGAAGATGATTTACTGAATCCTGCTAAGAGTAATTTTCAAAATTACACGAAAAGCGATGGAAGTAGTTCTAAGAATAAGGTAATTCTACGTATTGAATATGTTAGAGATCAACTATTGGGTAAATAATGGCAGGCATATCATTTGTATTTGAAGATTTTAAGGAACGTTCTGAAGAGGCAAGTAAATATTTTATTTTCCTGCAAAATTTAGAGCAAGGAAAAATAAAGTTAGTCGAAGAAATTCCAGGAAATAATAAAGCTCAAGAAAGAGACGATGTGTTAGAACATACTCTAAAAGCAAGTGCTTATTTATTACTTTACAATTTAATAGAATTTACTATGACAAATGCTATAGAAGCAATATTTGATGAGTTACAAAATCAAGGTGTTTCTTTTGATGATATTCGACCTGAATTAAAGAAAATTATTTTGGTTAACCTGAAACGTAGAAACCCTGATAAAATTTTAGACGAAATTCAGGACATATCTCTTGACATTGTTCAAATTGGATTTAATAGAGAAGAACTATTTGCTGGAAATATTGATAGTAAATTGATTAGAGAAACAGCCAAAAAATATGGATTTTATTCGCCAACAGATGACAAAAAAATAACTAATGGTGAAGATTTATATCTAGTTAAGAAGAATAGAAATGATTTAGCTCATGGAAGTAAATCTTTTACCGAGGTAGGAAAGGAGAAAGGTGCTGATGAATTGATAAAAATTAAAAATCAAGTAGTAGAATATTTAGAAGGAATATTGAAGAAGGTTGAAACATATATAGATAAGCAGGAATATTTAGACTCAACAAATACTCCCTAACTTATTTTCTTAACAATTTCCTGAACATGGTTAAGAATACTTTTGGCCACCACTTGACCTGACTTTACAGGGAGCGCATTCCCAATTAAATGCCCTTAACCTATTCAAAACAAATGATTTATTAGGAGGAAAAAATTGGTATTTACAAGGAAAAGTTGGCAACGATGTCGCTTCTGTTAGAGATATTACTCTATCTTGTTCGGAGTGTCCAAATTGACCATTGCCAAAACCAAGGTACTGAGTCCCTAGGATGTTTATATTCCCGCAAATGATATCTCACATCCTCTTTCCTGTGCAACATAACTAAAACTTATTTATTTCTGTCGCGATCGCTTGTCTCAAACTGACTTTGTCATCTACTGAAGTTGAGGATGTCCAAATGGTTATCTTTTTTGCCCCACAATGAGAAAGGCCTATTTAAGACTCTGGCTTTAGCGGTCGGTACTGAAAACTGATGACTGAAATGACTTTTAACTTGATGAATAGTATTCTTTCCTACAGAAATAAAATTAGAAATTTAAGAACCTAGATAGATTTATGCTTTACATAGTGGCGAAAGTTTTTTATATTTGTTTTAGAATCAATTTGAGAGTTCCAATGACTAATATAGAATCTATAGCGATTGAGCGGTTTCAGTCTCAGAGTCCGATAAATTTAGACGTTTGTCAAGTAAAGCGGCAGTTAGTTGGCTCCAGAATAGCAATAGTGATTGACTGTCCATCTACAGAAAAGTGCCATGAGTTGTGGCGCGATCGCTACTTATTAATGCGTCGCTGTTTAGACTTATGGTTAGCTAATCAAATTGTAATTAGTTATAAAGGACATCCTTACGGTCATACTCCAATGCGACATCCTTTGGCGTAGCATAAGTTTTGATTTTTTGGTATAACAATCCTATCTAATGAGCAAAGTTTAGGTTTTATAGGGCTACGGGCCAGTTAAAAGTCAACCCCCTCAAAACTTTGATGCCCTCAGTAATTTCAAGAAATTATTTGACATTTAAAGTCAATTGGTATAGATGTTCCGCCCTCAGATGGTATCCTATGGGATAGGATGCTACACTTTCATTTCACTCAGCGTTTCATGAGGGCGATACCTAAAAATACCAATGAGGGCTCCTAAATACCTTAGTACTATAACATTTAAAGCCAATCCAAATGACTATTTAAACAACTCAACTTAGGGTTGCTATATCTGTAATTAATTAAATATTTGTTTTGTATTTTTTCTTCCTTCTTTCATGAGTAATACAGTAGAGTTAATTGCTGTTTGAATTCTCTTACTAAAGTACCTATATGATCTGCTGATTTTTTATGAAATTCATCTATGTCAGAAACAATTCAAATAACTAAATCTATTCAAAAAATTCTATTTGGCAGCCCAGGTACAGGTAAAAGTTATAAAATACGGGAGATAGCAAATAATTCCTTACAAATTCAATGGAGTGAACCAACAAAATCCTTAGAAAATACAGTTAAGACTGTCTTTCACCCTGAATATACATATTCAGATTTTATCGGAAAGTTATTGCCACAAACTACTGCTGGTGGCGCTATTATTTATAAATTTTATCCCGGTCATTTTCTACAAGTATTAGGGTTAGCATATAAATATTTAATTGATGGTAGTAAAAAAAATGTACTTTTAGTTATTGATGAATTAAATAGAGGAAATCCTGCTGCTATTTTCGGCCCTATTTTTCAATTATTAGATAGAGAAATAGATAATTGGTCAACTTATGATGTGAATTTATCAGAGTTAGAAATAGTCGCCTTACTAAGGGCGATGGGATATGATGCTCAAACAACTGATAAGAATATACAGGTGGATGGAAGTAACTTTGATGTTTTTTGTCAAATGACAAAAATGAAACTAGAAATGAATGATAATAGGGATGGCTTACGAGTATTAGAAAATTTGAAGAGTCAGAGAATTTCCATTCCTAGAAATTTATCAATTATTGCTACGATTAATACTTCAGATGAGTCTATATATTATCTGGATAGTGCTTTTAAAAGAAGATGGGATTGGGAGTATGTAGATGTACCTGGTTATGGAAGAGAAAAAATTAAGGATATAGTGATAGAAGGTAGGGAGGAAAAATGGCTGGATTTTGTGAATAAGCTAAATGATTTTATTAAGGTTAATCATCAAGTGATTCGGCGGATCGAAGATAAACAAATTGGTGTTTGGTTTTTGAAGTCAGAGAATAATCAAGTTACTAAAGAATCTATAGAAAATAAGTTAATGTTCTATCTATGGGATAGTGTATTTCCAAGAAATAGAAGACCTTTGGAAAGTTTGTTGTCGAAGGGCGATCGCCAAAGTATTAAGTTAATTACTTATTCTGATTTTGTTGCTTTATCAGATGATTTTATTGATGGAATTATTTCTTGTGAATGGTTAACTTTTTAAATTATAGTCATTTCAAATAAGAATGGAAAACTTTCCTATAGACTGTTTACAAACCATAATCTAAAAGTGTAATTGTTCAGGTACTAGGGTTGACAAATAATCGTGTTTATTTGTTTATCCCTTTCCATAAAAAAAATGATAAATTTTGCCGAATTAAAACCTCAAGTTAACCCTAAATATTCTTTTGTCGGCATTGAGAAAAAGAGAGGTAAGTTAATTTTTCATTTACCAAAAGGATTTACTCAGGATGATCCAAATATTGATAGATTCGATTTTAAATGTGAGTTATTTTTCAAACTCTATAAACTCCTAAAAATCATCCAGAAAATCTATCAAGAAAAAGGATATTTACACAAAAATATTAAGGTTAATGACCGTGACGGTGTACTGCAACAGAAAGAAGGAAAAGAAGTTGTGGTTAAAGATGATCAAGAAAGCATTTTGTATAGCAAACTTGATGGGTTAGATAATATATTAGATATCTACGATGAGTTGAAAATATTAGCATTTGTCTCTCGTCTCAGTAAATCTGAAATTATAAACTATAGTAAAATTCATCGCTATCTTCATAAAGCTATTTTCCTAAATAATGGTGCAATATTTATAGATTCTATAGACGCACCTAGACAACGAATATCTTATGAAGCGTCTGATATTGTGACAATGTATTGTTATTTATTTAGTGAGATTCAGCAAAAATTAGGGGAAAATGTGAATCCCGAAATTGCTACTTTGTCTACTAGGTTTCGGGAAAAATATATTGGGGATGAAAATAGCTTATTTAGTGAAATTCATTATCCACTAATTATAGAGACTTTACGGGATGCTTTAGAAATAATTGATAAATATACGGCTTTAAAAGATATAGATTATTGGGATTTTTATGATGCAATTGAGAAATTTTTATTCGGTGAATTGCATGACACAAAAGATGGCAAAATCTGGGGATTTAATAATTTTCATAGTGTTTGGGAGGGAATGTGTTTAACTTATTTACTCAAACAGACAAATTTATGTTTTGTTTCTTATCTAAATAGCAGATATATTGCCTCAGAAATAATTGCTCATTTGAGGTACCAAAACAAAATTATCGATCTGAGGAATATTTTTCACGTCAATGGCAAAGATATTTTTCCCGATGCTGTAATTCTTTCATTTAAGATTAAAGATAACCTCTCAAACTCGGGACTTTCAGATTTAGTTTCTCCTAAAACTTCATATCAAATTGAAAAAGTCAAAAATGGGAATGACTTATGCTACTACACTAGGTTTAAATATAATAAATATCAATTAAAAATTGCTGATATTAACCAAGACTATGAACGGGAAAATAATACTTTTTATGAGTTAGCTAAATTCTCCAAAATTGAGGGAGATGTACTGAGAGTTTATTCTTTGCCAGAGCGGTTTTATTCTTACTGGGAAATATTGGATGATTTTAATATTGAACAATTACAAATGATGAAAAGTTTGAATCATGTATTTTATCTAGCTTTGAAGTTTGGTATCTTATCATCCGACAGATTTTTTCAACGCTTTATTAATTATATATTTGGGCCTGAATCTCTTCTCAAAGATAATGTATTTTATTTATCATTATTTCGGGATAATGATAGACTCCGCTCTCTGAAAGAAATTAATCAAATTTTTGGGAATTTCCTGAAAAAAATCATGAGCAAAATTTCTATCCAAATCATTGATATTAAATATGCTAATTTTGACTATTATCTGAATCCAGAAAACAGAGAAGAAATTAAAAATAGAAGTATTAGAAAACAGTTTGTCTATGAATATCTGATTCAAAATTATCTGGAAAATCATCAAAATATTGTCAGAAGCTGGAGCATTAATAGTGAGTTTTGGCTACCTATTTATAGACAAAATTTACCACTGTTTACTCCTGGTGCTAAATATATGGATAATTATGTGAAATTAATAGGGGTTAATATTATGAAAGTTATTGATAGTTATATTGAGAGTTAAAGAATTTAGAAGTTAGAAGTTAGAATTTATTTGGGTAAATCAAGAACTGTTGTAGGTTGGGTTGAGGCAACGAAACCCAACATGAATTTAGTGCATTAAAAAGAGCTAGAATGTATTCACCTATCAATACATCTCGATTTGGAAATTATTCGTAATTATTGTGCTAAATAATGTCTCATTTTATTTAAAATAACTATGTCTTTTTTGCCAAAGGGACATCTCCTGTAAAATATTTTCATTGGCCTTACTATTCGTAACATTCTTTTTTCAAATTGTTATAACCTGTTTGTGATACCTCTAAATAGGGGTTGCTGATTAAATCAAAAAGCATTGACACATAAAGGTTTTAGCATTTTTAGACTCGAAAAAAGTATCTAGTTTTCGGTCCTGAGAGCTCAAAAGTTAGTATTTTGGGCATTCCCATGACAGAAAAATCAAGGGACAAATATATCTAACTCCCCCGACCGAGAGGGGTTAGGGGTGGGTAAATTCCCCGTTCCTCTGTAGGGACGTTGCATAAGGGCGTCCCCACTTCTCCTCCTGGGAGATGTTAGGGGTAGGTACCCTACTCCTGAAAAAGACTTTTTCAGCAAGCCCTAAATATCTTACTAGAGTAAGCAATAGGTATTACCCTTAGTATGAACTTATCTTACCAATTACCAACGCCTTAATATTCCGATGTTTTTTCAACCAAAATTTATTCTCTTATAGCGCTTTTCAAATCACTTCTTTCAACCAAGATCATATGGTAGAGATGTTCTGTGGAAGGTCTCTAGAGTGTTCTACTTATAAAGAACTGCTGTAACTAAAAAGCTTACTCCCATAGACATTCTGTTGGGTTGCGCTGTTGCTTAACCCAACCTACAATTGTTGTGCAATTGTTCCCTATTCCGTTAGTCCTACCCGCGGGTATAGAGCAAAAAGGAATACTTGGTGCCGGAACAAGATACTCCCACTACCCTGCATCCTAATAAACATTGCCGGACAATATACAACTCTTACAATGCACTACCCCCTATTTCCTTCTTTAAAAACATGAACGATAAAAAACAAAACCTACAAAAAGACATTTTCAAATACCTCATATTATATCCGATCCCTATATAACAAAATGTAAAAAAACCTCAACTTAACGTTTTGGAGTTAGTATAAAAGTATTAATATAACTAAGCTTTTTCTACTTACCTACTTAGAAGGAATTATAAGTGTCTCATCCACCCTAAAGGTTTAGTCTAATTATTCGATGTTCTTTTTTTTATTCTTAATCTAAAACTTCTTAGTTTATTGGTTATTCTCTTTTCCTTCTTGAAGTGTAGAAAACCCATTATAAGGAGATTGATTTGACAATTGTACTTGAAAATTTACTTCTTCTACCATTTCTCCCGAACGTACTGCCAAATTCCATTTCCCAGGAGTTAATTTCCAAAAAAAAGAATCCCCAGAATTAACGGCTAACTTCTCCCCATTCAACCACCATTCTACAGATTTTTTTGCAGAATTTGCCAACTGAAATTCTAACTTTTGTTCTCCTACACCCCTATCAATTA
>JAKQYE010000490.1 GCA_023356605.1 Trichodesmium sp. MAG_R02
GTATCTATTTTAAACTTTTTAATAACTAATAATCCTATCTCTATAAATAAATTCGTTAGTCCCAATTTATAGATATCATCCATGAGTAGACCTATTTTATCATCGTTTAAGTATTCACTATAGCAATCCCAAATAGGTTGCGAAAATTCAAAAATGAGTATTTTTGGAGATGTCTATTGAAGATAATGGGATTTTGGCCAAATCATTAAGTTCTCCCAAAAGGTTTTAGCGATCGCCTACAATACATTACTTTATCACTCAATCATTGCTGTTAATGTACCTCATCATCCTCAAAAGTGCTGTAAGATCAAATCTACAGCAAAGGGATTTGATCTTATTCGGCAATTCCCTTTTTTTAGCTCCTAAAAACTGTTAATATCATAAAATCTGGAACGGGGTAAATTTTCAACGATACGAACTTCTACAATATGTTCTGGTTCAATGGTGATAAAACGAGGAGAGGTAAGAAGAACACTACCAGCTCCGAGGGCTGCTCCTGCCAATAAACCAAAACCTGAACCCGTTAGCAGTAATAATGCTAATCCTCCACCAGTACTACTGCCTGCTAAAACCTTTTCGTTAAAATCAGGATGTCCTCGGAGCAATTTAGATTCAGCAGCAAAAGGAATCAAATTACCATTAAAGTAGATGGCTCTGGCGATAAACTGACTACCATGATTATTAGTATTAAAACTACCGATTACAGGTGTTTTAGCTGGTACTATAATTCTGCCAGATTTATCATTGATCGCCTCTTCAAGAAGCAAAACTTCCTGTATTTCAATACCCCGTGGTAGTCTAAATTTGTCAGTAGGGTAAATTAAACTTATTACCTCTCCTTCTTCAATTAAAATAGAAGCATCATCTTCAGATTGGTTTGTCGCTGAAGTTCCAGGTAAAGGTTCTCCAAAGGAAATCACATCGACTGATTCAGTAGTGCTATAACTTAATTCTTCTGCAAGTTTAGGTTTTGGAGGAGGTGGAACAAAATTATCTTCAGTTTCTTGAGCTTGGAGTTGTGGTACTTCTCTAATTTCAGAAGGTGCAGTAGAAAACTGTTGATGACCCAAAGTCTCTATTAATGGAAATCTGACACTATCTGGTTTGTCAGTAGGAATAACCAGGAAAGGAATGGAAGGCTCTACTGAAGGTGGAGAGTTGGGTAGAGGAGGTTCTGGTTTAGGCTCAATTTCTAGAAAAACTAGTCCATCTTGCTTTGGTGGAGTATAAACTTGATTATCTTCTGCCTTGCTAGATCCATAGTTTTCAATTTCTGTGGTTTCTATAGATGCTATTGGTGGTGGAATATAGTCTCTATCTACTGTTTCAGCTAGAGTTGAGACTTCTTCCTCATCCATAAGTAAACGCAACTGCCAACTATTTTTTTGCGGTTCGACCTGTTCTAATTTCACTTTTTTAGCGGATATAGCTACCTCCGGAGCAAAATCTATAACAACTTTGGCTTGTTGCGATCGTTCTTGAGAGAGACTAACTTTACGTACCAACCCTGCTGGATATAATTCAGTCATATCTACACTAACTTTAGTATCTGGAATGTAGACAACTAGACGAGTAGGTTTGCTTTCGACAGAATAAGTAGGAATCGTACCTTCTGGGAGAGTAAACTGAAGTTGATTATTATCTGGGTCAAAAAACCAGTTTGTTAAGAAAGTGGCCAAAACTGGCACTGGAAAACTAATATAAATTATCAGTGTTCCCATGAAGCTAAAATATTTTAATTGAGATTTTAATCTCGACAGATTTTTTTTATATTGACTTACCATAAGCTTACTCCTAACAGTGGCAGAAATATTTCAATATTAAGCTACAATCTATAACCTAAGATTAACATAAGAATGGTAAAGGAGGCAAAGTTATAAAAACAGAACTTACGTATTGCTTCTATATGTGGTGTATTTTTGATAATCCTGATCCGATATTTACACTATAATTAGTGTCTTTGGGTAAGTCCTGATTATAATAAGTTTATAACTCACATTCGGCACTTCCGGCATGTAGTATAAAAAGATATATGAATTATTATTACTATTTTGAGCCAACAAATTAAACAAATTTATTCTATAGAACACGAAAAAATCAGTGGCATGAGTATTGTTGGCAAACCAGGGGTTTCTTTTGGCAGCAGAAGATACAGAAGGAACTACACTCCTGTTGATAGCATAAATTAATTTTCTTAACTCTTCAAGTGTTGCGATCGCGAAGCGGACTGGAAGTCTATCGCTTCTTATTATTGTTTCCCAGATAATATTTTTGATAACTTGAAGGTAAAAACTCTAAAATAAAGCTCCTTTCTTCATTTATAGATATCATCCATGAGTATACCTATTTTATTATCGTTTAAGTATTCACTATTGATACCTGTTCTGTTTAATTTTTCTATAGCTTTGTCTTCAAAAAATTGACTAAATAAATATAATGGATGTGAGACCATCCCTAATCCATTCAAAATTAAA
>JAKQYE010000491.1 GCA_023356605.1 Trichodesmium sp. MAG_R02
ATATATAGTAGAGCTTAACCACTATTAGCTGTTATTTACCCCTACAAGTACTGTATAGTTTCATCTTTTCCATAAGTTCTGAATTAATTTAAACATACGTTTGAATTCTAACATATTAAACGACTGTTTTAAATATATAGTTATTTTAAATAAAAATGAGACATATGCTCTCAGGTGAAATACCCTCATAGAAAGAAACACTAGTCTCAATCTAAAGTAAAACGACTACAAACCCAGATCCAAGTAATACCAATAGCCATAGATTAATCCCATGGGTAGGTAATTATTCAGCCTGCTTGATTTTTTCAACCTGAAGAGCGATCGCGGAGGCAAAAAAATAAAGATACTCTTAAGCCAGAATTTAGGGAAAAAATTGTGTTTACAGCAGTTTTCATATCGGTAGACCACAGTAGAGACGTTCCATGGAAAGTCCCTACAAGCTTTTAGTTATGGCGATGTAGTTCATCAACTTAAAAAGCGCTGTAAAGCCTCCCCCATAAACGAGGGACTTCTTAGTTTATTTTTGTCCACAGATTATGTCCTTTAATCGATATTATCTAAGTTTTGTAGTAGAAGTTTTGGGCAAAGTATGACCTAACAGGACTTACGAAGGCCAACTCCCCAAACCCGGTTTCTCCTAGATATTTATGTCTCACGGGGTAACTTGTAAGCTTAATGGTAGATACAGTAATCATTTGAGACAATAAGTTGAAGAATAATTCAATAAAGAATGGGATTTTGAGCTTGGGAAGTAGCGATCGCCAATTCACTCTTCCCCACCATTTGAGTTGATTATTTATTCATTTAAAAAGTTTTGGAAATAGTTAAAAATATGATCAGGACTTACGCAAAGACACTATATATAGCCCATGAAAATTTCGACGAACTTCACGCTTTGTCACGTGGATTAGCGGAGCTTTGCGTTAGCAATCACCTAACTATTTTTATTTAAAAAACCTTTAGTTTTTCAAGTCAAATAACCTTCATTTTAATTGAAGAATATTTCAATTGTTCGGTTAGATATTTTGATAATAATTCATGCTTAACTCCTGATGAATTATCATTAAAATTTGAGTCAACAAATGCGTAAGTCCTGTTAAACTTATCTATAGGACTTATGCATTATAAAGGAGTTTTGGCCCCTTGAGATTGCTATCCTGACGGACTGCGACCCGAACGCTTTCCCTCGCAATGATAGAAATACATTGTGCGTGGGTAAGTCCTGAGCTAATGATTTAGACAATTAATCAAAAAATCATAAATCAACTAAACAGGAAAAATTTAGAAAATAATTATGATGGCAAATCATCAATCATTCCCGCAAAACCGGATAGTCATAAAAGACAAGCAACGCGATTCAACAATCTGGGATTTAATTAAGCCTAGAAATACTGATATTGTCATCTGTTCCTGTTACAAATCAGGCACGACTTTAACTCAACAAATAGTTAATTTAATTGTGAATGGTGATGATAATTTTGAATCTCTCTATGACATTAGTACCTGGGTAGAAAGAATTTTTATTACTACCCCAGAAGAAAAAATGTATTTTGTAGAAAGTTTACCAGGTCCCAGAATTTTAAAAAGTCATCTATTGTTTGAAGCTTTACCATATTACCCAGAATGGAAATATATTTATTTAGTAAGAGATGGCAGAGATGTAGGAGTATCTTACTATCATCATCTTCGCTCTTATTTGCCTGAATATTTAAATGAAAATTTACCAGAAAATTTTTCAGATTTTTGGGATAATTGGGTAGAAACAAAAGAGGACAAATTTGAGTATTGGTCTTATTGGAAACATATAAAAAGTTGGTGGCAGGTGAGAAATTTACCGAATGTACTTTTAGTCCACTATCATAATTTAATCTATGATAAATCTCAAGAAATTGACAGAATTTCTGAATTTCTAAATCTAAATATCAATACCTTAAAAAAAGAGATGATTTTAGAAAAAAGTTCTCTAGAATATATGAAGTTAAATTGGCAAAAGTTTCAGCCAGTAGGAGTCTTTCAACCTAATACTTTTATTAATAAAGGAGTCAATGGTCGCTGGCAAAATTTATTAACTACTGAACAGCTCAAAAGATATGAAATAATTATATCTGAAGAATTAGAACCAGAATGTGCTAAGTGGGTCAAAAATGCTGGATTTTTACCAGAGGTTAATTCAACAGCATTTGATTAATTCACCTTTTCTGTAGTTATTATCTGGTTTTTTAATGTATGACTTTTCTTTTTTCCAGAGTAATATTTTTTCTGTTTCTTCTCGTCATCTAGCCTATATATACTCTGTTCTGTAGTATAGTCATTCTGGTTAAAATTGAGACCTGGTCTTCCTGGCTTTAAAGAGTTTTAGGTGAAAAAGTGCCCCATTCTTATTTGGAATGACTATATCTACAATTAATTCAAGTTCAGTTAAAATTTCTTGTATCCAAAAATATTCATC
>JAKQYE010000492.1 GCA_023356605.1 Trichodesmium sp. MAG_R02
TGATGCATCCTCTTTAATAATTAGGTAATAGATTTTACCTTTACAGTTTACTTTACATTTTGTAATATTTATATACAATAGATGTAGTGTAAACCTACCTTGACTTTTTATGTTATTACAAGCTAAACAACGTACGAAGCTAGATGATTCTGACGATAGTTTATTTTATTCTTCCCCCAGGTTTGTCACCCATCTGGATGAAGGGTTTATTGACCAGTTGACTAATTTATATCGCGATCGCCTACAACCTAATACTCGAATTTTTGATATGATGAGTAGTTGGATATCTCATTTACCAGGAGAAGTAGAATTTGCCCATGTTGAAGGACATGGTATGAATGAGGAAGAATTGGCCAAAAATCGTCTATTAACTCATTACTTTGTTCAGAATTTTAATCAGGATTTAAAAATACCTTTACCAGATAAAGATTTTGATGCTGTGCTCAACTGTGCTTCGATTCAATATTTACAATATCCTGATGCTATATTTTGTGAAATTCATCGTATTCTTAAACCTGGCGGCATAGCAATTATTAGTTTTTCTAATCGGATGTTTTATCAGAAGGCGATCGCTGCTTGGCGAGATAATTCGGAAGAAGGAAGAGTAGAGCTGGTGAAAAGTTATTTTAAATCTGTCAAAAATGCTAATGGTGTTCCAGGTTTTAGTCAAGTAGAGGTAATTTCTCAAAAGTCAAATGTACCGACTTTTTTGCAGATGTTAGGTTTAGGAGGAGGCGATCCTTTTTATGTTGTAACTGCTTGTCGTCAGCTTGAATATTAGATTATAGGTTTTAGGTTATAATTACAGTAGATAATAAGTAACAAGAAATAGTGAAAAAAATATTTTCCGGTCTTTGATAACAGTTAGGTTAGTGTTAGCGGAGGATGGCTGAGGTCATATCGCCTACATAGCTAGAACCCTCTCTTATTCAGGATTTATACCTTTTTGAGGTAAAAGCCTCTGCCCATCTATATTTGAGTCTTTTTTCCCCTCTATTTTGTTTAAGTCCCATTAGGGGGACATACTACTAACCCATACTCTGGATAGGGAGAGGGGTAGTAAAGCAGTAGGAGAATGAGAAAATTAGCTCACGGGGTGACTTGTAAGCTTAATGGTAGATACAGTAATCATTTGAGACAATAAGTTGAATAATAATTCAATTAAAAAAGGAATGGGACTTTGAGCTTGGGAGGTAGCGATCGCCAATTCACTCTTATCCACCATCTGAGTTAATTATTTATTCATTTAAAAAGTTTTGGAAATAGTTAAAAATATGATAAAAAAGGATTAGTAATTACAAAGAAAAATCAACAACAGTGAATATATTAGGCTTTTATTAAGACCATATTAAGCATCATCTTGAGTCCATCTCAAGTAATAACATTATAAATATTATTATACGTGAGTATCAGTACATAAAACTGTACATATATCAAAATTAAGTAATTATTTTCCCCTACCAATAAAATTAGAAATTAAGGGGCCACATATACAAATATTTTTAACTTTAAAATAGTTTAGCCTACCTTTATTTTGGTTTCCTTTAGTTAAAAAAATTATAGAAAATTTATTTAGTGTTTCCTCAGAATTAGTATTAATTTTAGATAGAACTCAGTGGCAAAATACTAATATATTAATGATTAGTTTAGCTTGGAAAAAGAGAGCAATACCATTATATTGGAAAATTTTAACTCATAAAGGAGCTAGCAATTTAACCGAACAAAAAGCAGTAATTCGTCCAGTTATAAGATTATTAAAAGGTCAGAAAATTATAATAACAGCAGATAGAGAGTTCCATAGTATTTTTCTATCTCACTGGTTGAAAAAATATCAGAAGCTTGATGTATATTTTGTTTTTATACAAAAAAAATCGACGATGATTAAACGAGGTAAAAAATATTGTAAACTCTCGGAATTAAAAGTAAATGTCGGTGAAACTAAACTATTTTTGAACCAAAAAATAACTAAAATATTGAAGGTAAAAACATATAATTTACTCCTGTATAAAAAACAGAAACATCGTCAAAAATCTGTTCTAGACAAATTGTATATTCTCTCCAATTTATAGTTATTCTGAATAAGAGTGGTACAATATAGAACGTAAAATATTAACTATAACAAACCATTTAAAAAATGTCTTACAGTAAGGATTTACGAACAAGAGTCATTGATTATATTGAAAATGGAGGAAGTATTTTATCGGCCGCCAGAATCTATAAAGTGGGACGTTCTACAATATATCGGTGGCTAGCAAGAGTAGAATTAAAACCGACAAAAGTCGCAAGACGTCAGCGAAAACTAGATTGGGAGGCATTAAAACCCACATTCGGAACTTCCGGCATGTAGTACAAAAAGATACATGAATTATCATTACTATTTTGAGCCAACAAATTAAACAAATTAATTCTATAGAACACAAAAAAATCAGTGGCA
>JAKQYE010000493.1 GCA_023356605.1 Trichodesmium sp. MAG_R02
CTCAGAAAGTTACAGTAATTGGTACAGCAGTTATTCAAAAAGTAGTACAGTTAATGACAATAAATAATTCAATAGCGACCATAGCATTTAAAGTATTTATTGAAATTTTTTTATGGCTAGAGTTATGGCCAGGAGCTGTAGTTGTTATGGATAATTTACCTGCACATAAATTAGGGTCAATTCAATTTCTTAATAATTTCTCTATTAATTTTGAATAATAATTCAAGTACACCTCCAAAATCACTATATTGCCTAATATTAAGCAAATTTTCACCCCACGAGCTAATATAGCAATCCGCCCATAGGTTGCGACAAATCAAAAAGTATATAAAAAAGTTTAAACTTTTACCTGTTAACTGTTGCCTGTTGCTTGTTTCCTAAAAAGCAGTAAGATTTTTGCCACAAATAAAATAGGATTGCTATATACTCTAATTTACTACCAGAACTTACGCAGGACCATTGATACTAGTAGGGGCGAACTACTACTGAGTGCTCCGTAGCATGAAAGACCCATACAAGTTCTTTATTGTTCTATATTTTGCCTAATTATTCAAACAGTAGGATTTTATTTTTATGATCCATATAAATTATAGAATGGACTTTTCACATTTTCACCATATCTAGTTAACATTGTGAGAGGTTTGGTAAACTATATAAAACTTAACCTTAATATTATCCGGATGGTAATGTTAATTGTTCACGGCAGTTTTTAAATAGGGGTATACCACAGGATAGATCTTTTGGGAAACATCCCTACAAGGTTTTGATTGTGAGGTGAACTTCATCTATATGAAAAGTGCTGTAATCAAATTCGAGCTCATCTTTGAGACATAACAACTATTAGACAACTTTAACCCATTGATTTTTATGAGTAATTTATCTTCATCAACTCAAAACTCTGAACAAACAGAGGTAGAAAAAAAGACTTCCACAACTGAAGCAAAACCTAGTTATGTCAAACTAGCTATGAGAAATATGGTTAGAAAAGGTGGTACGTCCCTCAAACATTTTGGTCTGACAACCATTGCACTTATAAGCATTTTAGTTGGTCTTGCCTACCTAACCCGATAATTAAAATCCAGTTTTATACCGGAAAGGAGAATTCTACGGTTGTATTTAACAGTAAATATTCAGGATTATTTTTGGTCATCTTCTCCATCAGATATAGAAAAGTTAAAACTCAAAGAGGATAGGGCGAAAAGTTGTCCTATCTCTTTGCGGAGTTGGGAATATTGGTTTCAGGAATGGCTAGAAATTCTACAACCAAATATTCCAGTTGCTCAAAACTACGAACTTAGTCTACGTCTCACTGATGATTCTGAAATCCAAACTCTGAATAGTCAATATCGTTATCAGAATCAACCAACAGATGTTTTGGCCTTTGCTACTCTGGAGACAGATTTTCCTCAACCACAAGTAGCAGATTCTGATTTACAACTTTATCTGGGTGATATTGTAATTTCCATTGAGACAGCATTTCGGCAAGCAAAAAAACAAGGGCATCCATTAGCAACAGAATTAACTTGGCTAGCTGTCCATGGCTTTCTACATTTGCTTGGATGGGATCATCCTGATGAAGAAAGTTGGCAAAACATGGTCAAACAACAGCTATTTTTACTGAGTGTTGTTGGAATTACTATTGGGGAACAGATAACTCCAGATCATTTATACTTTATTAGGTCATAACTTGAGTTTTCTTAAAAGTTTGAAATTTGAGATTTAATAAGGACTTTATTTCTTCAATGTTCCTCAAATTATGACCTTGTTCAGTATACTCAACTCAAAGTAACTTTATTTACTTTTTGGATAAACTATTAATCGAGCAAGTCTCATATTATTTAGCCCTTACACATAGAAAATAAAACTGAGGTGGATAGCTTATGAAACTGAATGAGTCATCAATTTTCTACTATAAAGCCCCTTTTATAGGTCAACAGAAAAATTCTGCTGCTGCTAAACTAAATACTCCTAAAAAAACAGCGAAATTAAACAGAGAATTATCTTGGCAAGTGGCAAATAGTCTTTTGACTAGTTTCAAATATGCCTGGACAGGATTGTCTTATGCTTTCCACACTCAACGTAATTTTCGGATTCATACTTTTATGGGTGTTGTTGCTATTAGTTTGAGCATTTTATTGAAATTACAACCAATAGAAACTGTTCTTATTTTGTTAACAATTGGATTAGTACTGGCTATGGAATTGTTGAATACTGCTATTGAATCTGGGATAGATTTAGTGGTTGAACAGCATTACCATGAATTAGCTAAAATTGCTAAAGATTGTGCTGCTGGTGCAGTTTTAGTTTCAGCAATAGTCGCATTACTTGTCGCAAGTTATTTGATTTTACCTCCCTTATTAGATGTATTTATTTGTGCTCTTGGCAGCTAGCAATTAAGTTATTTGCCATTCTTTATCTTTCATTTTAAAAA
>JAKQYE010000494.1 GCA_023356605.1 Trichodesmium sp. MAG_R02
GCGTAAGTCCTGCTGATATTAACAAACTGATCTCTAAGGACCGAAAACTAGACACTTTTTTTAAGTCCAAAAATCCTGAAACTTTTATGTATCAATGTTTTTAGACTTAATCAGCAAACCCTAAATCGTTAAAATGTACAAAAGCTTACTAGTTATCTAAATGTTGGCAGAAGACCCGCCCTGTCTTGTAAGAGCAACACCAGGAGGATGTCAACCAGACAATAGTAATTCTCACTTAATTGACATCCTCCACGGTCATTAGGCACCGGGTTTCCTACCGAACCGTAGCTCCGATGCGGGTTGACGTTTCACAGACTGTCGCTACTTTGGCAGTAGTCTTACACTTACCGACCCGCCCGTTTTTTGTCTCGGTAAGCCCACCCGCGACTAATATATTTATTGCGAACTCAAAAGCAACAAGGACTAGACCAGTGAAAAAAAATCAACTAAAAAGTCGCCCGCTTAATGGGCGAGGCTTTAAACCCAGTTTTTCGGTAAACCAAAGTAAAGACCTTCCATGGAACCTCCCTACAAAAGTTTCTGTTCTTAGGAGTGTATTCCCTCTTTGTGATAACCACTATAAACTAGTCTGACACTAACAGTAACTCTGTCTTCCAACTTGACCAAATTCAGGCCAACTGTTCCTACCTTAGCCCTGCTTCCCAATTCCCAATTCCCAACCCCCATTTAAGACTTTGGGAGATCAATATTTCCCAGAGAATGATCAGAATTAATTTCTATCACTAAATCTACCAATTCTTGATTTTGTATAAGTGGCTTAATAAACAATTCTGGATGTAATGCTAGCCAAAAATAATCCACAAACCTTTCAACTTCATCATCAGTCATTCCCGATTTTCCCGAAGCAATCATTTGTTGTTCGGCTTGTTTACGCCATTGTTTAGAAAAACGATAATCAGTAGGATATAAAACAATTAAACCATCTAACCTTTCCCAAAGAGGTAGATATTCCATCAAATTGTTATTCATATCACGGGCAAACTTTTGGTCAGCCTCCGTAATAATAGGTGGTAGTCTTGCCACATCAAAGATTTTATCTTCAACCGGTCGAACTCCCACAAACCAACCCTCAAATAAAACAATATCAACCTTACTTACCATTTCTGGTTCAACTCTATCCCCAGCACCATTAAAAAGAGACTTATTAAATCTAGGAATAGCAATTAAACCATCATAATTTTGATTTTCAGATTGACGTAACCTATCTAAAATTTCCATTCCTAAACTAACATCATGGGTACCAGGAGGGCCTCGCCAAATTAATCTGTAATCTTGCTTTTGTAAAAGTTGACGTTCGGCGTAAGTTTTATAGATATCATCAATAGAAATGCTAATAGTCTTGTAGCCAAGTTTATCTAAAATTAACACTAAGATTTTTGCCAGAGTAGTTTTACCAGTTCCTTGCCCCCCTAAAATTCCTTGAACTAATGGAACACTAAAATCTTGACATTTATTAGCTAACTTTATTCCTAAAGGCAACCATAATTTCCATAAAGTTTCTAAACTATGATTATCTCTGAGAGGAAATCTATCATACTCAGTAATTATAGACTGAAATAGAAGCGATCGCTCCATAATTATTTCTCCCGCATTAGCCCAAGTAATGTTAAAAACATTGGTGCGTTTTGGGTCCATTAATTCCTGATTTGCTAAAGTTTCTAATTCTTTTTTCCCCAGAGACTTACCCTCCCGTAAAATTTGTAAAATTTGTCCAATAGGTAAGTTAGAAAATTCCATAACAATTCTCCACACTATATATTTTCAGAATTCTCAATTCTCAACATTTTCCTAGCCCAAATCAACTCAAAAGGAATAGATAAATTAGAAAAGTTAAATCGGGAAATACATCACGATATAAAAAATGAAAAAGTCGCCGTTATTGTAGAGAATATTCAAATAACTGAAATCTGAGCGACTAACTGAAATCTGAGCGACTAACTGAAATCTGAGCGACCCAATTTGAATATATATATGAGCGCCTCTTTTCCATTATGTTTATAGTATCATGTCAAGTTTTTTTTATCAACCGCTTTGAGGATATTTTTGATTGAATTAATTTCAATTCATTCCCTCACTAATCACAGTCAAAAATACTGGGAAATTTTCTGAGCGGGAAAAATTAACTGCTAATCGGGAAAAATCAGAATTTTCCCAGCCCAAATCAACTCAAAAGGAATAGATCAATTAGAAAAGTTAAATCGGGAAATACATCACGATAGAAAAAATGAAAAAGTCGCCGTTATTGTCGAGAATATTCAACCCACATTCCGCACGATATAATTGTATCACAAGAGGTTACAAAACAATATCTATTTAATTTACGTATAATTACTTATGGTCTTTAGTCACTTCAAGTGAGATCATAAAACTGATGATTCCATCCTTATTGAGTATCAAAAAAATGTCTT
>JAKQYE010000495.1 GCA_023356605.1 Trichodesmium sp. MAG_R02
TATAGATGAGATTGATGATCTTGGCTATGTAGACGACATTACTTATGATATATATTCATATAATTTAAGTGCGGATAATTTATTGAGAATTTTAAGTATTCAAGTTCCAAATTGTTCTCCTGCTGATTGGTATGAATACGGAGTAGAGCTAGAAGAACTTATGGTTCTTATAGATTTCGCCAAAAATAACCTTGATATCGATTCTAGTAATTATCCTCTTCTTGAAGTTGATAATATCTATGAGTTAGAATCTAAATTAAAAGGAATGTTAGACATGGCCGTATTTGAGCATAAATCTAATAATCTAGCTTCGCTAGAACTGTGATTTGTTAAGTAAACAATAATAAAACTGGCATCTAGTAATAGTGCCAGTTATCTAATAATGAACAGAATTAGATTAAGTCATGAATTTAGGTTTTTAGCAATCCTTTACCTATTGGCCTATAGCTTAAGTGAATTGCTTTGTATTGCAACACAAGGTTTTTCTTTTATGGAAGATTCACCTTATTTTTTTATTTCTCTCTTGATTTTTCTTTATTCTAAATATTTCAAGTTATTCTCTTCTATTGTTTTTAAGCCCGTTCCTAGGAGCTCTAATGTGCCTGAAGAAGTTTGTCCTAGTAAAACGTCATTACTTGACTGAAGTGCTTCTCCTGAATCTAAACTCATGGGGATTTTTTCTCTCATTAGATTTTGGAAAAAAACTAGCTTCTTTAAAATTTAATTCTGTCCATGCATTATTTAATGTAGATTTGACATCCTCTCTGACCTAAAGGTACAGCTAGTTCAGTATAATTTATTATCTCTTCTAGGAAGATTATATCAATAGTATATTTGAATAGAGTCAAATCTGAATTACAATGAGCTTCTATGAAAGAACCAAGTAATAATCTTGGTTCTTTTTCTCTGTCATGAAATTTTAGTACTAATATATCAAATTTATCTAAAGACAGTAGATCATCTGATAGATTTCCATACATATAACTATCACATGCATATCTTTTTTGGCCTTTTTTATCCCTTTTATTTCTTTCTTATATATTGTTTTTTGATTTTTGATTGCTATTAGTAACAATTATTTATTGAAAACATAATTTATAAAAATGTATTTTTTGATACAAAACGCATCAAATGACAGTGAAATAGGAAAAAAGAGATAATGGCTGTCATCAGCTAAAACAATTGATATATATGAATTATAGAGATTGCTATGACGCCGAAACACAATTTTCTATTAGTGCTCCTGGGAAAATAAAAGTTTTTTACAATTTTTATACCCTTATCCATTTTCCCTTTAACCATAAGCCTTTTAAAGGGTATAAATTTTGCATATTAATTTTGTAAAATAATGATACAAAATAGCATTTTCATTTTTGAAATGTTACAGATAATTATTTTCATAGGAAAAAGAAATGAGATAATAATCCTTGTGTGTGCGGGCGCGGGAGGAAAAGAAAGTTTATTAGTATTAATAGTCTTTTTTCATATTATTTTTTACGCCCGCGCGCAGGCAAGAGTGTATATTATGTATGAATAAATAGAATTTTATTCATAATATTAATCGACTAGAAAAATAAGGATTTAAAATTTATTTCCCATAATATTTTTTTTCTTATAAAAATGTATTTTTGCTTTCTCATTCTTATTTTAATCTAAATCTCTAAAACCTTTACTATATCTTTCATATAGTAAAAGGGTATAAAAATTGCAGAAAACTTTTATTTTCCCGGGGGCACTAATAAAAAAACGCGATTTGGCGTCATAGCGATCGCTGTGACTCATATATATTAATTGTTTCAGCTTATGACAGCCAAAGCCTAAAACTCGAAAATTCGCTGTCATACCCCCTCTAAAAATAGACAAAAGGAGTGCTTAAGGAAATGTTTAATTCATTATTATTATCAGGGATTTTGTTAGTTTCAACAAATACAAATAATGATATTTTTCGTCAAAATATAGATATACTGGAATGTGAACAAGAAGTCACATTACAAAACCAGAGTGTAGCCAAAGTAATTTGTATAAAAGAAATACAAAAAGAAGACAAAGAAAAATATAAAATAGTTTATAAAATAATATATAAAAATTATGGAGAATCAATGGTAGAATTAAGAATAAATGGAAAAGAAGCAATAGTTTACTATTACGATTTACAAGAAGATGATTTTTTAGGTTCAGAAAAAGGAAAAGTATTATATAATAAGACTAATTTAGAAATAAATCTTCCTAATTATTCATTTTCAGTCCAAATAAAATAAGGAAAAAGAAATGACAGAAGAACAAAAACTAGAGTTGAGAGAAATATTGAACTATAAATATAATGACAAAGAACTCAAACAATATAGATAATAAATTTCGTGGGTACTATAAGTATGCCGAAGACTTCTATAATAATGGCGAAAAAAGAGAAGACCAT
>JAKQYE010000496.1 GCA_023356605.1 Trichodesmium sp. MAG_R02
AATCGCCAAAAGTGGTAAATCTCACAGAAGAAAGGAGATTAATTTTAGAGTTTTTACCCTCAAGTTGTCAAAAATATTATCTGGGAAACAATAATAAGAAGCGATAGACTTCCAGTCCGCTTCGCGATCGCACTACTTGAAGAGCTAATAAGATTAACTCATGCGAACAACAGAAGTGTAGTCCCTCCTGTATGTAATGCTGCCAAAAGAAATCCCTGGTTGGCCCAAAATACTCATGCCACTGATTTTTTGTGTTCTATAGAATTAATTTGTTTAATTTGTTGGCTCAAAATAGTAATGATAATTCATGTATCTTTTTGTACTACAGAATGAAGTGCGGAATGTAGGTTATATGAATAATAAATATAAAGTACTTAATCTAACATTAACTTGGAATATTCGGAAGAGGCAATTTATATTTTGGCCATCCTAGGAGAGACAAAGAAAGTTATTAGTATGACCGAACAACAGCAGTTTTCACAAAGGCATACTACAAAACATATTTCCTGAGCATAAGTACCTTCTGCTTTTCAGCAAAAATATCTGTATTTTGTCTTAAAATATCTATCTTTTTACTTATAAAAGCATACATAAATAATTAATTATGCTATAGTGAGAGTAGTCTAATAATATCTAAGAATCTCGGCTAAGTTGTAAATAATATAACAACTAGTATAAAATCTGGTAGCATCTATAGTTATTAAGTATTACAGAACTTTTGATAATAGTGAGGTACACTTAAAAAGTAATCTCTCCTCCCTATTTTCTAAAGTGATAAAACTTGATACCTTACTAGTTCCGACATTACTGTAGATATAAGAGTCTATATTGTAGGGATCATTTCATATTGCGGAGCAAAATGGCCATAGATGCGACAAAAGCATTCTGCGGAACACTCCAAAGGAAAGCACCCCCTACCCATCAAACAAATTATATTACCCGGAAGACAACAGATTTGGGATTAAAGAGGACTACATTAGATAACATCAAGAGAAAAAGGTTAAGAAAATCAGGGGTAAAAACAAGAAAAAATAGAGGATTACATGATGAATAGAACGAAATTTTTACCAACGTTAATAGCAACTGCTACAATGTTGTTTGCAACAGCAGCAAAGGTTGAAGCTATTAGTTTTACAGGAACATCATCTGCTTCCATTAGTTTGCCTGAGGGAACATATGGTGCATACCTATCAAATGAAGACGGTGGGACAAATAACAGAATGACTTGGGGCACTCCTCTGGGTGAATCTTTCACAAATTATATTCAGTATGATGGTTTAGGTTTCAGCACAGATTTAGATACCCTATTTGCCGTTGGTAATATAACCTTTCGTAATGGTACTACCAAGTCAAACAGTCATAATTTTACAGGATATCTCCCTTTAGATGTAAAGCTGTCTTTTACTAATCCTCTTGTAGGTGATGAACAGTTCCAATATACTTTCAACTATAAGGAAACTCGGAATACCGGTGATCCTGTATTAGATGCAGATATTCTAACATTTCCAACTGATGATTTCACAAGTGGTACTTTTAATTTTGATGGAGTAGATTACACTCTAATGTTAATGGGTTTTTCTAGTGATGGTGGTGAGACTCCCGTCATTGAATTTGACTCCCCAGAAGAAACAACAGCAAAGGCAATGTTATATGCTAAGATTATTAGAGAACAAAGAACTAAAAAAGGAACTCCTGGTTATTCTAGATTACAAGACATTCCCGAACCCACAATAATAGCTGGTTTGGGTTTAGTCGGTGTATATCTAGCAGGTTCATTCAAGAAAAGGTGTTAGTAAACAGCGACTTTTAGGTCAACTGAAAAATGCGGTCTCCTTGAGGGTTTATTTTTGTGGATGAGTAACCGCCTAGGGCGTCAGTTGCAGCAGGAAAGAAACATTAAAATATCACTTATTTTGAGGTTTGAAAGGACCTACCTATGCAGATAAAATATATACACTATCTGTAGGGATTAGCGTTCGTTGACCCCCATAAGATAAGGTAGTTCTGCCTAAGTCCTGGTTTGATATCGGTTTTATAAAGCAGGTAAACAGGTGGCAACATAGTTATGGCTCTAGGTTTATAGTCAATCTGTTCAGAGCTGCTCACTCTACCTTTACTATCTCTCTATGCTAAAAACTAATATCAAATCTGGTAGTATCAGTACAATTCATGCCTAGTAGGGGTTTTGTCAAAAAAAACAAAACCCTACTAGGAGTTTTTGCCATGACAGTAGAATCTCCCAACTCCAAAGTAGTCCGATTTGATATCACTTAATGATAATTAAGAAATAGACATCTCCAAAATAGAAAATAAGGTAAAATTATCAAAACCATTTATTTATAAAGTCTCCCAAATGAATCCAACTTTAGAATATATTTATAATCATCCAAAAGAAACAAAAAGAATT
>JAKQYE010000497.1 GCA_023356605.1 Trichodesmium sp. MAG_R02
CATATTTGGGGATAGTTCTCAGAATATTCTACTTCAGAATGAGGATATAGTTGTGATTGATCGTACTTGGATTGATCAAATTACTTATTTATTTGAGAAATATACACTTCCCATTAGAAGTTCACTAGAACTAGTGCTGTTTTTCCGTTCTTTGCAACAAGATGCCTCTAACTTATTTTTCGGTGGCGGTGGTAATAATCGTAGAAATAATAATCGTAGAAATAATAATCGTAGAAATAATTAACTGACTATTAGCACTGATTCATATATTAATTTTTAATGGCTTTGATGGTCTCAGCTTTTAGCTTAATAGTAAAGATAGAAAATGATTTAAAAAAGAAGTTATCGAGATTTTACAGTGTCTCCAAAATCAATGGATTTGGTAATAAGATTTTATTACTTTTTTGATTTTTCTACCTGACATCTGGCATCTGAAACTTGACACTTGACATCTAACACCTGACACCTAATTGGCCCTAGTATATGTGGTTCTTCTGGGTTAAGTTCCCCTCCCAGGAATAGTTGGGAGTCGGTTACAGCAGTTTTCCTCCACGGTAGACCACGGTAGGAACGTTCCATGGAACCTCCCTAGAAGGTTTGAGTTATCGCAATGTCGTTCATCAATATGGTGAATTAATGTCCCATTGAGTCTCATTGATTGACTGTCCATTGGTCTCACGCTATAATCTTTGATTAGCGATCAGGGTTCTCGACGATTTAGCTAAAATCTTTTATAACTATAGATAAAAAGTAATTAAGGAGCAATAATTTTTATGTCAGACACAATTAGAATTATTACTTATGGTGATGCTAATATTCCTGATACTAATCAAAATAATCAGAACGGTGGACGCAAAAGCCTTGATACTATGATCCCATATCCTTCTGAATTTTCTAATGAAAATTCTTCTAAATCATCAGATAAAAGTAGAGTTCAAAATGTTGGAGAATTTGAAGTTGAAGTAGATACTCTAGAAACAGAAATGAGTCATTTAATTGATGTTGTTGAGCGCTTGTTAACTAGAGCTGAAAAACAAAGTCGTAATGAAATTGCTTTGGATGAAATTGAGCTTTCAGTTGAAGTAAATGGGGAAGGAAAAATTAGTATTTTAGGAAATGGAGCCCAAGCAGGTGGCAAAGGTGCTATTAAGCTGAAATTTAAACGACAGCAGAGAAAGGATGACTAACATCGCAATCACTATAGGTGTTCAGCAATATCAGTTTTTTCGTCCTCTAAGATATGCAGCTAATGATGCTGAAAAAATGAGGAATTTTTTGCTGGCAGAAGCTGGTTTTGATGAGGTTCTTTACTACTCAGATTTTTCTCCGCCGGATATTCGTGGTTATTCTACTTGCCCTACTCGTTCTAATTTGGAATTCTTGTTAGAATATAGATTTAAAGAACCATTTATGGGCATTGGTGATAATTGTTGGTTTTTTTTCAGCGGCCATGGTCGTAGAGAGAATGGTATTGATTATCTAATTCCTTCTGATGGCCTCTTAAATGTTCAGAGAAGTGGGATTTCTGTTAATTATATTATTCAACAACTTCAAAAATGTGGAGCTGATAATGTAGTTTTAATATTGGACGCTTGTAGGGATGAGGGTGACTCGGGAAAAGGCAGTCAGGGAATAGGAGAACAAACAGAACGGGAGGCTATTGAAAAGGGAGTAATAACTATTTGTTCTTGTAGTCCTAATGAATATTCTTGGGAACTAGAAGACCTCCAACAAGGAGCTTTTACTTATGCATTATTGGAGGGATTAGGTAGTAGAGGTAAAAGAGCAACTGTAGAAAAACTAAATCATTACTTAAAATATAGGGTGAAAGAATTATCTCAACATAAGGGAAAACAGACTCCTCGTATTACTATAGATCCTATTGAAAAGTCTCATTTGATTTTGATGCCAAAGTATGCAACTTTAGCTGATATTGCAACTTTAAAAATGGATGCAGTTAGGGCAGAAAGAAAAAGGGAATTTGGAAAGGCTAAGTCTCTTTGGAGAATGGTACTTAATGCGGCTCAAGGTACGGATGAAGATGCAATAGATGCTCTGACTCAGATAGGTATTCAGGAAAAATTAGGAGATTTTGTTCAGTTTCCATTTGCTCCAAAATCAGATAATTTTGAGAATTTATCTACTTCAGAAATTCAAACACCAAAATCAACAGAATTATTAGAAGGTTTAAATATTCAAACTCCTACTCCACTAAAACCACAACCAAAGTCACAACCAAAGTCAAAACCAAAGTCAAAACCAAAGTCGCAACCAAAGTCACAATCAAAGTCGCAACTAAAGTCGCAACCAAAGCCACAACCAAAAATTCCAACTACATCTATACCTAAAACTCAACTCGAAGGCAAAAAAACCAGAAGACAAATATTGATATTAGG
>JAKQYE010000498.1 GCA_023356605.1 Trichodesmium sp. MAG_R02
TGTATAATAGAAACCGATAAATAAGGGAAATAGCCTCCCCTTTTAAGGGTATCAAAAAGGGAATTTCCAATTTTATTGCCTCCTAATTCACCCAGACCTACTGATAAGCGATAACTGAAATGACTATTCTATCTCCTGAGTTAAAGAAAAAATTATCTACTCCACTCAAAATTGGCAACTTTGAAGTTAAAAGCCGCGTCCTACAATCACCATTATCAGGAGTAACAGACTTAGTATTTCGTCGCCTAGTGCGTCGTCATGCTCCAGAGTCAATGATGTACACTGAAATGGTAAATGCTACAGGGTTACATTATGTAAAAGAATTGCCTCAAATAATGGAGGTTGATCATAATGAAAAACCAATCAGTATTCAATTATTTGATTGTCGCCCAGATTTCTTAGCCGAAGCAGCAGAAATGGCTGTAAAAGAAGGAGCTGATACTGTTGATATTAATATGGGTTGTCCTGTTAATAAAATTACCAAAAATGGCGGGGGTTCTTCATTATTAAGGCAACCAGAATTAGCTAGAGAAATTGTTAGTAAAGTCGTAAAAGCCGTCCCTGTTCCTGTTACTGTAAAAACAAGAATTGGTTGGAATAATCAAGAAATTAATATTCTCGAATTTGCTCAAAGAATGGAAGATGCAGGCGCCCAAATGTTAACTTTACATGGTCGGACTCGTGCCCAGGGATATAATGGCCCGGCAAGGTGGGAATGGATAACTAAAGTTAAGGAAATACTTTCTATCCCAGTTATTGCTAATGGGGATATTTTTTCTGTGGATGCTGCAATACTTTGTCTGGAAGAAACTGGAGCAGATGGGGTGATGTGTTCCCGTGGTACTTTAGGTTATCCTTTTTTAGTGGGAGAAATTGATTATTTCTTGAAAAATGGTGTGGGAAAAGCATCCCCCACTGCAGTAGAAAAACTCGAATGTGCTAAGGAGCATTTACGGGCTCTATGGGAATATAAAGGGGATAGAGGAATTCGTCAAGCTCGCAAGCATTTGACTTGGTATTCTAAGGGTTTTCCTGGAGCAGGTGAGTTGCGGGGTCAGTTGGCAAAAGTGGAAACTGTGACGCAAGGTTGTGATTTAATTGATCAGGTAATTGAAAATTTGGCGTTTGTTAATCAAGCTATGAAACCTAAATAAAGACATTATAAAATCATGGCTATAAATACTTGATAAATGTCAAACTATGGTCATCAAGAAAGATAAAAAACCTTAATTCCAGTTGCTTTGGAATTTGTCAGAGCGGTTTTAAATATAAATGGTTAGTTGTCCAAATTTTACTTCCAGCTATAAAACCTGCTCTAACCTTTTTTATCAAATTAGTAATCTAACATTAATGATCAATTATGGAGAAATTAAAAGGACGGAATTTATTAAGTATAAAAGACTTAAATGCTGATGAATTAAAAAAACTTTTAGAATTAGCAACCGAGCTAAAATCTGGTAAAAAAAATATTAAATGTAATAAAGTATTAGGACTTCTGTTTTCTAAAGCATCTACAAGAACCAGGGTAAGTTTTACAGTAGCAATGTATCAATTGGGAGGTCAAGTTATTGATTTGAACCCTAATGTTACTCAGGTTAGTCGGGGAGAACTTTTGATAGATACTGCTAGGGTTTTAGGCAGATATTTAGATATTTTGGCGATTCGGACTTTTGCACAAAAAGACTTAGAAACTTTTGCCAAGTATGCAAAAATTCCTGTTATTAATGCCCTGACAGATAGGGAACATCCTTGTCAGATATTGGCTGATTTATTAACGGTTAAAGAATATTTTGGTAACCTGGATGGAGTAACTTTAAGTTATTTTGGTGACGGTAATAATGTGGCAAATTCTTTATTATTGGGTTGTGCAATGGTAGGAATAAATGTTAAGATAGCAACCCCAGCAAATTATATGCCAAATAAGGAAATTGTGGAAGAAGCAAATACTATTGCTAATGGTAAAAGTAAAGTGATAGTTACTAATAACCCTCAGATAGCAGTTAAGGATACTCAAGTACTTTATACTGATGTTTGGGCAAGTATGGGACAAGAGCAAGAAACTAATAATCGAATTCCTATTTTTAAGCCTTATCAAGTTAATGAAAAGTTGCTAGAAAGTGCAGCAGATGATGCAATAGTACTACATTGTTTACCAGCACATCGGGATGAGGAAATTACTGATGCAGTAATAGAAGGAGATCGATCACGAGTTTGGGAGCAAGCCGAAAATAGAATGCACGCCCAAAAAGCTTTATTGGTAAGTCTTTTAGGTAGTGATTAGAGCTTACAAAAAAAATCAATTGTATAGCGCTACGCGCTAGTAAAAAGTTTACTCTCCCCTTATCTCTCCAAAGGGGGGAAGTCGAAACTTAAAA
>JAKQYE010000499.1 GCA_023356605.1 Trichodesmium sp. MAG_R02
TGCAGTAGGAAATTTAAGTTTACTATCAGGATTATTGGAATTGTGAGTAAGGATATTTCTAGTTAACCATAATCCCCAATTGTAAGCATGACGCGCTACACCCGCGTGTTTGGCCAGCAGCATTTTTTGCTGGTTTGTGGGGTGTAATTCAGTTTTGAATCCTAGTATCATAAAACAGATAATTCCAGATTTTAAGAGATAATCTCAGATTTTAGCCAACAGTTACAAACCCCATAAACATAAGGATTATCTTCTCTATTGTCTATTCCGGCTTCATCTACATAGACAATATTTTTTGATCTATAAGATTTCAGTTTTAAGGCGAACTATTCTCTTTTTCAATCATTTATTTCTTGATATCCATAGTTTTTTTTCACGAGTAAAACCGAGCTTTTTTAAATTTCTACTAATAGCAAAACGACTACAATTTCCCCATTTTGCAGCCATTTCTTTTTGGGTTTTATCACAATTAGTCTCAACAAATTTCTTAAATTCTTCCATGTCTTTAATAGTAGAAGGTTGAGGAGGAGGTACAGTTATTTTAGGGGTGCATGAACCTGTTGTTAAATATAGTTTTTGCCACTTATGGAGAGTCGGTCTGCTTATTTTTAAAATACGACTTACACGATTGATAGACATACCATTATTAATGAGATTAAGAGCACGCTGGCGTAAATCTTGACTGTAAGGATGTACCATAAAACTGATTATTTTTGGATATAAATAGGATAATTTTTAAACTGTAAGTTGTAAATTGTCAATACCTGAACAAGTGTTTTTAATATTTTGACTTTTGGCGTTGGCGGAGGATGGTGGCGACAGCTATATCCGTTAATTTAGGAAAATATAGGCCATACAGTAACTGTAATACTACTTCAGGATTTATTTGTAGTATGTAAATATGCCAGTGCACATTCCTATATCTTGAATGATAATTACAAATTGAAAAAAATTATGTTACGAATGGTGAGGCCAAGAAAAAGATTTGACAGGAAATGTCCCTTTGACAAAAAAGATAATTTCTGGCCTACAGCGCTTTTTAAATTGATGAACTACATCGCCATAACCAAAACTTTGTAGGGACTTTGCATGGAACGTCCCTACTGTGGTCGACCGACATGAAAAATGCTGTAAAAAGCGGCAACTATTATTGGGCCTTCAAGTAAGAAAACCTCAATGGATTAATATTCTATAAAGTTTAGGTCATTGGGAGCAGTGATTTGAGTATTTTCAAGAACAGCTATGATTTTACTATTGAGAATAATATTTGTTACATTTTCACTAATATTGGGAACTAACTCTATTCCTTCAGAACTAAAGCCAACCAAGGCTAAAGTATCCTCATTGTCAAGGTCTGTTATTCTATTAATTCCTTCAAAAGGGGTTAAGATAAAGCGATCGCTACCTTGACCCCCACTGAGAGTATTATTACCCAGGCCACCATAGAGTAGGTCATTTCCCAGACCACCATTGAGTACATCATCCCCTTCCTCACCTATTAGAACATCTTTTCCTTTGTCACCATTAATGCTATCGTTGTCTATTCCTCCATAGATATTATCGTCATTCTTGCCACCATTGATGGTATCCTTACCTTCGCTTCCATATATTGTGTCATTATCTTCGTTTCCATTGAGATAGTCATCTCCTTCATTTCCAATCAAAATGTCGTCTTCATTGTCTCCAAATATAGAGTCATTATCTTCATTTCCATAGACAGTATCTTGATCTTTGCCGGCATAAATAGTATCGTTTCCTTCATTTCCATTGATTAGATCACTTTGGCGTCCACCAAAAATTAGATCGTTATCATTATCACCAAGAATAATATCCTTACCACCCTCTCCTCTGAGAATATCAGGGCCACCTTTACCGTAGATAACATCAGGATCTTCGGTGCCAGTGTGGTTATCGGAGTCTGAGCTTCCCATAAAGGTGTTTTCTGCTGGGGACGAACTGTCTACAGCGTTGAAATCTACTATTGGTAGTATAGGTTCAGCAGGTAAAATAGAAGTTAAAATTGTTTCTATATCTGGGTCTGATGTGGGTTCCGCTGCTAGTTGCGCTGCTCGCTCTGCTGCTAGCTTTTCTTCTTGCGCTACTTCTAGCCTCGTTAATGATGCTAAGGTTGGAGTTGCTTCTGGAGCTTCATTAATATCGTTAATGTTAATGGTAAACTGTTTCTCTAAAGTGGCTCCGCCTCCATCAGTAGTCTGAACTCGGATATTATAAGTAGACTTAGTTTCAAAGTCTGGGGAACTATTGATTTTCAGTTGGTTACCATCAATGGTGAAGGTTTGGTTATCTGTATCTCCCTCACCTGCTACTAATGCATAAGTAAATGTATCTACAGG
>JAKQYE010000005.1:0-7321 GCA_023356605.1 Trichodesmium sp. MAG_R02
AGGAAGAAAGTATAGGTTGCCCAGCGAAGCAGAATGGGAATATGCCTGTCGCGCAGGAACGACTACACCTTTCTACTTTGGGGAGACCATAACACCGGAGTTAGTTAACTATAACGGCAACCATACTTACGGCGATGGACCAAAAGGAGAATATAGAGAACAAACAACTCCTGTAGGTCAATTTCCAGCTAATGCTTTTGGTTTATACGATATGCACGGGAATGTATTTGAGTGGTGTCAGGATGTTTTACATGATAATTATAATGGAGCACCTACTGACGGAAGTGCTTGGGAAACTGGAGGAGTGAGTAATAGGAGAATCCTGCGTGGCGGCTCCTGGTTCTTCTATCCTAGGTGGTGTCGCTCTGCGGACCGCTACAGCTTTAACTCGGTCGAGACGGTCAACAACCTTATTGGTTTTCGTCTTGTGAGTTTCCCCCCCAGGACTCTTGAATAGCCCTTTGCTCTTTTGCCCTTTTGCCCTATTTAGTCTCGCCTTTGGCGAGTCGAAAATTTTTTCACAAAGCTATACTACAAAAGTACTATAGCTTTAGTAGGCAGCAATGAATGGTCAAATATTTCTATGATATTTCAGGACTTACGCAGGCAAACTGAGAAACCCGGCTTCTCGTAGATATTTATGTGTTAAAACAATGATTTACTGTCAAAACCTGGTTTCTTTGCGTAAGTCCTGATATTTGTGTAATCTTGTGTAATACATCCAGAGTAATTTGAAAAGGTGAGAATTGCTTGGTCAAGGGAACTACCATTAGTTCCATCATCAGTAACAATAATAGGACTTACCCAGGCAAACTGAGAAACCCGGTTTCTCGTAGATATTTATGTGTTAAAAACAATGATTTACTGTCAAAACCTGGTTTCTTTGCGTAACTCCTGAATAATTAGGGCTTGCTGATTAAATATCAAACCATTGACTCATATTGGTCTTAGGCTTTTTTTCTCGAAACAAACCCCTGGTTTTCGGTTCTTCAAGCTGAAAAAGTTAGTATTTTGGGATGACGATGGCAGAAAACTTAAGGGTTGACAAACTGTTTTCAATTTGCTAACATATACTCACATAAGCTAACAAAAAATATATGAGTTATGTTCCACTTAGGAAGGCTGTAGAAATACTTGGCTTACATCCTAATACATTACGCAAATATGGAGATGAAGGCAAAATAAAAATGATTAAAAATGAGGCAGGGCAAAGATTGTACGATGCAAAATCCTACATCATGGGAGCAACTAGAGCTTCCACTATTTGCTACTGCCGAGTCTCATCAGCAAAACAAAGAGACGACCTCACTCGACAAGTCGAGTTCATGCAAAACCACTATCCCGCAGCTGAAGTCATCAAAGACATCGCCTCCGGGCTGAACTTTAAAAGAAAAGGTCTTAGAGCCATACTGGACAGAATCTTGCAAGGATATAAGCTCACAATTATTGTTGCCAGTAGGGACAGACTCACGAGATTTGGATTCGATCTTATACAATATTTGGTGGAACAAAACGGTGGAGAAATCCTGGTTCTCGACGACACTGTACAGTGCCCAGAATCAGAAATGGTAGCCGATCTTCTCTCTATCATCCAGGTTTTCTCCTGTAGAATTCACGGACTTAGAAAGTACAAGGAAAAAATCCAAGAAGATTCGGAGCTACCATTACTGTGAACAAAGAAAACTACTCAGACAATGGAATTGTGTTCCTAGATTCACCTACGACTGCACTGTTGAATATCTTTAGCAACCTGAGACTTTAGCTAACTGGAGAGCAATTAAAGGAGACATTTTAAGCAATCTCTCTCAATAGGCAAAACCTGTCGGTTATCAAATCAAATCTATCGCTGTTCGTGATGCTTGCACAGCAGTCAGAGAAGCAAAAGCTAAATATTCTAAGACTGGACAATTTCAGCAGGTGAAATTTAAGTCTCTTTTGAACCCAGTGCAGTCTTGCTATGTATCATATTCAGCAGTATCAGCTAAGGGAGTTTATCACACCAAGCTTGGTCAAATTAAGTTTTCAGCAACCTTTGCCAAAGAGTTTTGGGGATTGTAGATTAGTTGTAGTTCGAGGTCAATATTATCTCTGTTTACCAGTTGATGCACCCAAACATCAGATTGAGAATAAACACCGAATTGTGGCTTTAGATCCTGGTGTCAGAAACTTTCTGACCTTATTTTCTGAAAATAGTTTTGGTTGGATAGGTTCTAATGACATGGGAAGAATTCAAAGATTGTGTCATCATTTAGATGATTTGATTTCGAGGCTAACCTTAGCTAAGTCTCAAACCAAACAGGGTATGAAAAAAGCAGCTAATCGACTGAAGTTAAAAATTAGAAACCTGAGAGATGAGTTGCACCACAAAACAGCTTTATTTTTGGTTCAAAACTTTTAGGTGATTCTGCTTCCAACTTTTGAAGTTTCTCAGATGACAATCAAATCTAGCAGAAAGCTCATATGGCGTTTTCAAGGTGAATTTGTGTAAGTCCTGATAATCTCTGAAAATTAGTCGAGAACTCATATGAAACTGAAAAATTATTTTTATGGTTTTGCTACCACATTAGTAATAGCATTAGCAACCAACTACTTATGGAGCACTACCACTGTTAATGCTAATGCCCCACGATTTCAAAATTCTGTTATTGATAACTCTATTGCTCAAGTACCAAATAATCCAAAATTTGGCCTACCTATTGAATGTAAGCTAGACCAAGACTGTTTTATTTTATTGTATAGCGATCGCGACCCTAGTCCTAAAGCAGTAGATTTTGGTTGTGGCAGACAAACTTATGACGGCCACAAAGGAACAGATTTTGCTATACCTGATGAAAAAATAATGGCCAAAGGTGTAGCTGTGGAAGCTGTAGCAGCGGGCAAAGTGCTACGAGTCAGGGACGGAATACCAGATCGGCGAGTCAAAAGCCAAGCAGATAAGGATAAGACCAAGAACATTGAATGTGGAAATGGAATGGTTATAGATCATGGTAATGGTTGGGAAACTCAATATTGTCATCTCCGGAATGGTAGCATCGTTGTGAAACCAGGAACATTTGTCAATGCAGGTACTCAACTGGGAATGGTAGGAACATCTGGTTTATCTTCTTTTCCTCATGTACATTTAAGTTTTCGATATCAGGGAGAAATTGTAGATCCATTTGTTGGACCTAATGCTAAGAGTGGTTGTAATATTCCTCGTAATTCAATTTGGCAACAACCTTTAAGTTATAAGCCGACTGGAGTTATCAGGAGTGGGTTTGCTGATAGTGCACCAACTATGGATGATTTGTGGTCTGGCAAATTTTACGATACTACTTTACCAGGAAATAGTCCTGCGTTAATATTTTGGGTGCAAATTTATGGCGTCTTGGCTGGGGATCAGGAACATTATCAATTATTTGCTCCCAATGGCGAGGGAGTTATAGACAATAAAAAAGAAATTAAATCTGCTAACAAGACTTGGATGGGATATGTGGGGAAACGCAATAACTCTCAGTCTCTTCTTAAGGGTAAATGGAAAGGGGAGTATAGTTTGACTAGAAATGGCAAAGTGTTAGTAAATATTACAAAAGAGATTCAATTAAATTGAAGAAAGCACAAAGCAGTATGTTGGGTCTTCAAATGGGAAATTCTATTGTACAGGACTTACGCAGAGAAACCCGGTTAAGACAGTAAATCATTGTTTTAACACATAAATATCTACGAGAAACCGGGTTTCTCAGTTTGCCTGGGTAATTCCTGTTTATATCATGTCCAGTTGAATAGGTACGAATAAATTAGGTAGAAGTAGGGGCGAACGGCCCTTAGTCCCTCTTTGGCCCTTAGAGGAATCAGGAGGTAAGAGGAGGAAATTTTTATATTACTAATTATCCGGACATAATATTACAGGGCTTTTCAAATGGATGAACTACATCGCCATAACCAAAACCTTGTAGGGAGGTTGTATGCAACCTCCCTACTGTAGTCGACCAACATGAAAACTGCTGTATATAGCATTTCTCTATTTACAGGGCTTTTCATATGAGTGAACCACATCATCATAGCCAAAAACCCGTAAGAGGAAATCTCATTTGTCCCTACTGTGGTCTACCAAACTGAAAATTGCTCTAATAGACATCTCCATTAGAGATTATCAAACTCCTACCCTTCCCAAATAGACATTTTTTGAGAAGTCTAATGAGGCACAATTGCGATCCGCTCACTATACCCCCTTAAAAGGCTATTGCTGATAAGGAACCCCTAAAACCCTTTTATGAAGTAGGGTGAATGGGGAGATGGCCAGATAGAGATATGGGGCAGAAAAAACCTATTTTTAAATGTACAGTACTCTTGCAGAACAACTATGTCTAGTAGTGATTAAAGGGTATTAGTATTATAGCTGGATGTAATACTATAATATAAATGAAATAGCGATCGCCATTGTATAGGAGGAAGTTATGCCAAAGTTAATCACAATTGAAGAACACTTAACATTAGAAGAGTTAGAGCAAAGATATCGCAATGCCAGAGAAGTAACTGAGAAAATTCACTATCAAACAATTTGGTTATTGGCCACTGGCAGGACTTGCTCAGAGGTCTCTGAAATAACAGGTTACAGTAGAAATTGGATCTACCGACTGGTACGTCGTTATAATGCTCAAGGGACAGAAGGATTAGGAGACCAAAGAAAAAGAAATATGGGGCGTGAATCATTACTTGAAGATCTAGATCAAGCTCAACTGTGGCAACTACTACAGCAACCAGCTCCAGATGGAGGACTCTGGAATAGCAGAAAACTAGCTGATTGGTTGAGTGAAAAAATTGGCCGTCATGTCTCTCGCCAGAGAGGGTGGGAATACCTACAGGATATGGAGTTTCCTCTCAACAGGCGGCGTGTGGGTCGTCGTAGGAGTCGCCCAAAGAAATGAATATCGCGGAAAGAGACTCTCTCAAAAGTTAGCTAAACTTCAAAGTAAATACCCACAAGTAGAGATAGAAGTGTGGTATGAGGATGAGTTCATATTAGGAGCACCCACCAAAAGCTCCTCGAGTTTGGACACAACTAGGAAAGCTATTTAATCGTGTTTTAACTGATATTGCCACGATCATTTGACCTCAATCAAAATAAACAAATACTACTGGTGGTGTTACCTCAAGGTATTGACCTATTTTTTCTATTTAACCATTCACTAGAACTACAACCTGTAGAACGTTTGTGGCTTTTAACTAATGAGGCGATAAAATTCCGTTTCCCTCAGCGATCGCTAACTACTCACCAAAAGACTTAGATAAATCAGAAGATCTAGCGATCTATCTCGGCCAGAAAATTATGGAGGAGGAATAATTTTTTCGTAGGCTGACCTGTTTTAACTCTTAGCCTCAAACTAGGAAAGCTTAATCATCTACTAATCATCCGGATATGATACAATTCCTACAGATGGCGTGTATTTTCATATTTTACCTAAGTCCTGATGAGCTAAAAACAGGAAAAAAACTTTTGCCATATACGACTACTGAACCTGTAGCGATCGCATCAAAGCAATACCCGTAATTAGGGCCACAAAAAACCAAGTCACAAATAAACCAATCACTTCACCAATAAATAAACCTATGGCCCCATAAACCAACACACCTACTAACCAACCCAGAGGCAAACCAAAAGTCCAAGCTACAATACTTACAATTATCCACCATTTTTGGCAATAAATTTGCTTCCTGAGTACAAACCATTGAGCTAACCCCAAAATCCCTCCCACAATAGCACCATTAATAACTCCGTAAAACAACCTCAACCAAATTTCTTCTGTTCCTGGAGCGAGCCAACCTAAAGCTCCTAAACTACTTGCCCCAATTAATAACCAAGCTACAATACTTACCACAACCCACCATCTACTTTGGAAAATGCGATTTCTCAGTACCAACCATTGTGCTAATCCCACCACAGCACCACCGATAGCTCCTGATATAGCCCCAACATAAGGTCTCACATCTACTTCCACAAACATTAAACTGATGAAAAAGCCAATAACAGTGAAAAATACCCACTGCAAACAAAAACCCCACCCAATATTTTTGGGTCTAGTATCATAACCATAGTAATACAATTTGCTAATTGACATCAAAAAAAATTTCTAGCAACTTTACCGAAAAATTGGGTTGAAAGCCTCACCCATAAGCGGGGGACTTTTTAGTTTATAGAACCATTATGACTACTTCAGTTTCTTGATGCTTCTTGTAGTAAATATTATTTGGTTCTCTAGTTAGGACTGTTACTTCCGGGAATTAGTTGAGTAAATTTCGGGCGAGGTACAGAAGTAGGAAACATTTTCTTAAAGGCAACACGTCGCTTTTGGGGTGATTCTGGAGTCATATAACTCCATAAAGTTTCCCAATAGAAAAAAGACACTCCAGCAAAGTCGCGATCGCGCACTGCTTTTACCTGTTGTTGAATTTTATCAATTGTCATAGGAGTTTTCAAAGTCCCTGTCAATATACCAATACTAAAAGGAACTTTATTTTTAGCACTTTTGATAACAGGTTGTTCCAACTCTTCTAAAAATGAAAGTAAATCATCTCGGTACACCTGCAAAATAAATTCATCTACTAAACCCCTCTCAATCCAACTTGGCCAGTCTTGTAGATATAATTTGTAAGCAAAATCATAGGGATTAGAAGACAAAGACACAATACAGTTAGGTTTGACAGCTTTAATTGATTTGTAAAGTCTTTCTATGAAAGCAGTAATTTGGTTTGCCCGCCATTGCATCCATTCTGGGTCTGTAAAATTTTCTGGAGGCATTTTCCCCTCATGTTGTTCTTGATAAAGATAAATTGTCATCGGATCGTAACCAAATTGTACTGGCATTCCAAAGCGATCATCTATTTGAATTCCATCAACATCGTATTTTTTAACAACTTCTAATATTAGGTCAAGAATAAAGTTTTGTACCTGGGGATGAATGGCGTTAAGCCAGACATTGTAGACAGAGAAAGACTGCTGTAGTTGTCCTAATAAGGACTCTTCATCTGATTCTGGTAGTAAATCTTTCAACTCTAGCTCAAAAAACTCTCCAGAAAAATCTCTATTTTTGTCAAAACTCGTTGTTACCCAGTGAGGATGGCGTTCCACTAATAGAGAGTTTATTGGGGCCATGAAACCATATTCAAACCAAGGGATAACTCGTAGACCTTGGTGATGGGACTGTTGAAATATTTCTTTGAGTACATCTTGACCAAGGCGAAATGTAGTAAGAGTTGGGTCTTGAGGTTGACCTATGATTTTTTGGGCAACATCACTGGGGTAAAACGTATTACCTCGGTTCCAGGTGACCGGATAAACAGT
>JAKQYE010000005.1:7421-59729 GCA_023356605.1 Trichodesmium sp. MAG_R02
GTACATCTTGACCAAGGCGAAATGTAGTAAGAGTTGGGTCTTGAGGTTGACCTATGATTTTTTGGGCAACATCACTGGGGTAAAACGTATTACCTCGGTTCCAGGTGACCGGATAAACAGTGTTAAAATTGATTTGAGAAAGTTGACGGAGGGCACGATTAATTGCCCACGGAGAGAATAATACGCTACTACTAACGTTAGTTATCCAGACTCCACGTACTTCTTTTTTTTCCGGTGTAGTTTCAGTGGAGAATGGAGTTGCCAAAGTCAATATTATGCTTAAGGAAATAGAGAGGAACGCGATCGCCACTCCCATTACTAGCCATATTCTTGACATACTCTAAATTCAGATATTTTTTGATAAACATGTCTTAGTCAGGACTTACGTAGGCAAACTGAAAAACCCGGTTTCCCGTAGATATTTATGTGTTAAAAACAATGATTTACTGTCAAAACCTGGTTTCTTTGCGTAAGTCCTGTTAGTGTAGGACTAGGAAGTAATGAGCATAGTCAACTAATTATTTACCAGCTTACTTGTCATTTTCCTTTTTTATCCAGGGTTTTGGCAAACTCTATTAGTCTTTAAGAAACCATTCAAAATAAGTACCTTCTGCCCTCTGCAAACATCCACCAAAGTATAAGTATTCAGGGGGACGTGTTCTCAACTCGGGAAAGAATTAAGTTGAGAATATTCAATTCATTAGAAGTAAAAACATAGTTATCGCTATAAATCTTTTCTCGCATTTCCGCTAAACTATAACTGCGAAAAACAACAAAAGGAAACTCCTTATATGTCCGACCAATAGGCAAAGTATTATAAGAGGGATAAAGATAGTGAACATATCTAGATAACAGAGTTCTAAATTCCGTTTCTTCTTCTTCTTCTTCTTCTTCAAGTTCCTGCTTAAAATATTTACTCATTAATCTTCCACTGACAAATACAAACAAAGGTACAGCATAATACTGATCTAAATTCTGACTATTTTGTTCAAACCATTGAGTTCTATTAATATTACCCTTGTCACCTTTAAGCAAATTGATAAACTCCAAAGGACTTTCAATTGCAGACTTAATATTAGGTGGACAATCTTTACTTTTGCTAATTGCCAACATTTTATTAACTAATTCATTATTAGCAAACTTTCTAATTGGATCTTCTAATCCTATTTTATAAGTCTCTTCTAATTTTTGCTTAGGAATAGGCACTGCCAATAAATTACCAGTCAGATAACCAGTTTCAATATTACCAAAATCTAAGAATTTATCGAGTCGGTTAAATAATGTTGGAAGTTGAGTCTTGAAAGAACCTATTAGGGAAAGATAAGTAATATTTTTACCATGAGAATCAGAATTGGAATTAGGCAAACAAAATTCTGCTTCCCTAAGAATTTCCTTTAGACGGTAATATACATACCGAAGATTTTGTTTTTCTGGATGTCGGTTATGTTCATTTTTTAATTCTCGAATTAGGTTGGTCATCTTTTCTGAAAAGCTATTTCCTGCTGTTGAAATAGATTTTCCACCAATAGGAATCATCAGAAAATTTTTCCCTGCCAGATTGCCCGCACCTACTATCCTAGTCATTATTGAAAGTTTGAGAATTAATAAAATATCCAATAAATTCATTGTGCTTTCTTCCAGGGAAAGCTTTTTCTCTTCATCGTAATCTTTCTGGGAAATATCATTATCTTGAGGATAATAAATTGCAGAATCACTCAAATAAAAGATGATTTGTTTTTCTTGACCATCTAAAGTTGTTTTTTTTCCATTTTCTTGATACTGACCTCTAGCTCTATAAATCACTTGAATCACTTCCATCAGATTTTTTTCGATTTGGAAACGAGGTATTTCAACTAAGATACTTTGAGCTTTAGGAAAAGATAAACCTCGACTTGCTGAAGATGTCATAAACACGATTTTTACATCTTGCTTATACTTATCGATTTGTTTTCTATTTTCATCATATAAACTAGCATGTATTTCCAGATAGTCTGTATATTCATCAAAATTTTCCTGTGAATTCTTAATACTTTTTATCAAATCCTTTAAGCGCCTTTTGTTTTGAATATAGACTAATAACTGACCACAACTATAATTTTCTAAGAAGGATTTGATATCTGATAAAATTTCTGAATCGACGACTTTAGTCAACTGATTATCTTGTTTAAATTTCCAGTCATCTTTATTAAACTTAACGGATTGAATGAATATTTTATAGGTAATATTTAAACTACTAGCCGGGTAAGAATTAGCATTAATAGTTACAGCAGGTTTATGTTTAAACTTAAAATTCTGTACTGAAAGCGGTTCTGCTTGACTTTTCGCTGCTCTAAAATAAATTTTATCTGGTTCTGGGGAAATGTCTGATAAGTGCTGTCGAATAACTTCTTGTTCCACAATGGAAGCATCAGCCACAATAACTTTAGTATTAAAACCATATTGTGAATTAGTTAATTCATACTGGGCCAAAAACTTATTAATTCCCTGTAAAAAATTAACTCCACTATCATCACCAGTAATTTCATCAATCATTATAAATAAGTGCTTTATCCTCTGAGAAATTTCGCACATTTTCTTAGGAATTACACCTCTTTTTTTGTTATAAGCACTTTTGAATATTGTGTTAAGATGTTGAAGAGTATCCCCACCATTTGGAGTAACTTTTAAAGATTGAGTTGAAACAGTAGCAACTATATTATTAGATATTTTGCCATCAATAATAGCGTATATTCCCTGACAGATACTCTCAAGAACTCCAGGATTTTGTTTTTTTCTATTTTCAATTTTGTCTACAGTGATTCTCTGAAAATTTTCTTGGGATTGCTGTCTAGATTCAATTCGTGAATTGTAATTAATAAACCTGACATTTTTAGAAGTAAAATCATCTTGAAATTGATTAGAATAATATCTAACTGTGGAAGAGTTACCATTTTCTTGCATGATAATTGAATTGGTGTTGATACAAAATAATCTGTCGTCAAAAAACTCCTTATCTTCTTCAACTTGAGAATTTTCACATTTAAACTTATGGATTAGATCGAGATTAACCTGAGTCCGAGGACTAATATAAAATAAGATAAAACCTTCCTCTAAATGAGACTTTAAAAAATTAGTAATAGCTGTTGTCTTACCTATGCCTGGATTACCTGTCAAAAACACAAAAGTATTATTACTTATCAGGGCTTTTTTAATTAATTCAGCATGAGCGTCTCTTAATTGTAACCCTGACTTTAAACCCAATTTTGCTGCTAATTTATCAGGGATAATATCTATAGAATTAACAAAATCATTCAACTTTTCTTGATGAATAACTGGAGTAATACTATCCTCCGGAATATTCAAAGTTTTTTGAGACAAATTTTGGATGAAATTTCTGCCATTAGTAAAACTATAAATAGCTTTCTTCTTAATCAAATTTAAGACTTCGTGACGAGCAGTTTTAATCTCTTTGTTTCTGTATTCTTTCTTATATATTTCTGAACAAGTAGTTAAAATATTCAGATTTTCTGGGCGTAAACAGAGAGTGCTAATGTTGCGATCGCTATATCCCACTATATTAAAAATAACAGACTTTTCATCTGTAATTATCTGTGTTTCCTTCCCCAAAAAATTGTAAAAACTTTCAGCATAAGCACCTGCTTGGATTAATTTAGTAGTTTCCTTATCCTTCCGCTTAAAAGCAGTAAAAAATCTTTTCAAATCTGAGGAAAATGCAAAATCAAAATCTTGAGTATTACCTGTATCTATCCGCAACTTAGAAAAGACATTTTTAGAACGAATATGTTTAATATCCGTCATCAAAATTCTACGTAAATTGTTTAATTTATTATCATTCAGTGGCACCAAATCTTTTTCGGAAGCGACTGAAAATATAGACATATCTACACAGAGTATTCTCAAGTTTTTGTCATTACCCAACAAAATTAATGTATCTGCTTGTAAAAATTCTCCTTTCTTTTCCAAATATTGATTAACGTATCTATTTAAGTTAGTATTCAAGTTATCAGCAGATAATAATTGAGATAATAACTCCTGAACTGCTAAGAATTTATCTTTATTATTAGTACCGAAACTATTATTTCCATAAAAGGAACATTGGTAATACAAAATTTCTAGTTTTTCGTCTTTTAAATACCATTTAGTTGACTTCATATACTCGCGGAAAAAATTTAATCCTCCTAAAAATCCTTTCAATATAAAATATCGACTCCATATTTCCAGATTTTTAATACTTTCAGGGTCAATGATTCTAGAATTTTGAGTCATTCTTTTAATCATCCTCGGCAATTTTAATTGTTGTAAATCCCGAACATACAAATCCCCAAAATTATTTTGATACTTCTGATGTTGAATATCCGCAAGAATACCAATATTAAATCCTACTTCAAATAAAAACCCTAATTGATCCGCAATATTCATTATTGTCACCTTTTAAAATCTATATCTACGATTTTACTAACCTATGTCAAAAATACAAAATACTAATTTATAAAAACTCATCTTTTCTGTGTGATGATAAAATATAGAAAAAAAACACTATAGCAATCCTATGAATTTTCCTGGCAAAAATCCTACTGCTTTTTAGGGAAAAGGGAACAGAGAATAGGTAAGAGTTTTAAAAGTTTTATTTACTTTTTGATTTGTCGCAACCTATGGGCAGACTACTATAGGACTAAAATCTAATTAAAAATAAAATACAACCAATTCGATAGTTTTTCAATATACAATTTAATTGTAATTTTGCTCTAGCAAATCCATTCAGATAACTATAGAAAAATTGACTAATAATAGGCTATATTTACTCCCTATTTAGATAATATTTAAACTCTCAATAGTAATAATTTAATAAATTTTTATTCATCCATTGAATCATACTCTATAACTTTAATAAGTGCAAATATTGAAGATATACATTACCCAAATTATTGGTAATGTCCTGGGAATTCCAGCAGATTTCGGGCAAATGATGTACAAGGTAAATAGTGAAAATCATATAGTGGGAGTATCTTGCCCGTGTGGGGGTAAATAATAACAAAGTCAAGGGCTGTATACCTACAATAATAGGAATATTAAACTATACCTCAAATCAAAATCCTAATTGAGCAGCAATATTCATTGTTATTGTCCTTTAAAAATATATTAAAAATCTATATCTACTATTTTACTAACCTCTATCAAAAATGCCAATCCATTAAAATTTATCTTTTCCGTAACGTGAGGAAGTATAGATAAAGCACCCACTCCTTCATCACCAATAATATTTTCGTATGGGTCTAACTTTAAACTAACTCTAGTTTGTCTTTCAAACCGTGAAAAGTGGAAAAATGTCAAATATTGTAAAATGTCATTTTTAAGCTGAGAGTCTAAAACTAAAGCTTCTCGAATATCAGCATCATCCATAACTCCAGGATAAAATTTTCCTAACAAAGTCGAATAGGAAATAACCCCATTATAAAATCGCTCGTTATTTCTTCCTACTGAAATACCATTAAACAAATTGAAAAATACAACCGCTTCTTGACTACTATCTTTAGCAATATTCATTAACTGTCTAGTGTCTTGGATATATAAAGAATTAGTCTTAATACTTTTCAGAGAATGTACATAATATTTATCATAAAATACTGGATATATTTTAATGTTTTTTTTACCTTGCTTCATAGCCTTAATAATAGTAGGCGACATAAAATATAGTTTTTCATCTTCTTCTTGTTGAGTAATATGTAAAGTACTAGTGTAAGTTGCTTGAGCAACATATAAAAAATTTTGGTACCCCTGAGAATAAAGGTCTTTTACAGTTTCAATTAAAATCGGTGGTTCTCTGTACATACTTCTGAGAGGGTAATTATTATCAAAAGTTCTTAATGGTTGAATTTTCACACTGCCATCTTCCAATCTTTCAACACTGATAACTTCTCCTATTAAAGTCACTATTCTATCCTTAGAATTTGCATTATCTCTTTTGGCATCACTTTCTCGACTTGATACAATAATAATAGCCAATTTCTCCATATTTAAAAATCCCGAATTATCTGTTAACTTAAACTTTTTAGACAATACAGAATATAGAGAATGTAAACCATTTTTAATCTTAAAATTTTGACGTTGATTATTCATTTGCACCCGGAAGCCTTGAGAATTACATCGATATTTTTGGCTTAATATATGACATAATAATTTGGAAAGATTAGCTAAAAATTTTTCAGCATGAAATGGATTTTCCAGGGTTCCCTGATGTAGTCTAACCATAGGGATAAATAATAATTCTTTCGTCTCTTCCCTACATTCCTCCAGAAGAATAAATAAACAAAGATAAGACAATAATATCCAAGTGAGACGATAAACAAATATTTGTGTAGAATTTAAATTTTCTTGATTTCGTGTGTTTTGGTTTAAGCGTTGATTATCATAAGAGAATAATATGTGTTTATATTTTTTCTCAAAATACATTTTATACTTATCTAAACAAGGATTAGTATTAGGTATCCAAAACACAGGCAATGCCTTGATTCCTTTAATATCATATTTAAATTCAAATTTTTTTTGGGTACTATTTCCTTCAAAATATCGAATATCTTCTATCTTGATATTAACTGGTAATTGACACAGGGTATGATAATTTACCCCAGTATTATCAATGGAAATATATTTAAGAATTTTCTTTCCTTGGCTCAAATCTTCCTGAAAAAAATTTCCTGTAGAAATACTATCTGAGTCTTTGTTTAGAATTTCCCTACTAATACTGATTACACGCTCTTCATTACATACTGGCAACTTTCCCTTTTTGTTTATAAAATTGATTAAAAGTTCACGTAGACTACTAACTTTTTCTTGAACACTATATTTATTAAAACCCTTAATTATACGTCGGAAAAGATCCCTTTTTCCATCATCAGACTGATCAGCTTTTAATTGAATAAAAACCTTATCAAACTTAAGTCCAGGGTCATAATTAAGTTCATCATCAATTGCCGAGGGAGGATTACAGGCAAATATAAAGTAGTATAAAAACACTCTAATCAATACCTTCCGAGCAAAACTTTCTCGATTTTGAATATCCGGATCAGTTAGTTTAGCTTGATGCTCTGAATTATCTGGGTTAATAATATCTAAATTATACTGAAAAGAAGTTTTACCTTTATCTTTTTGTACCTTGCCATTCAACTTGAGTTTTAAACCTAATGTAAACTGAACTTTTCCTCTTTCTTGATCTCTACTTTCCCCTAAATTACCTTCAATAATAGGAATAATTGGGAGAGAATCAAAAGCTTCCCCCCGAGCAAAAACATCTTTATAGTTAACAGTTACTCCAGCATAGTAAACCTCAAAATCATCAGTTTGCTCGTCTAGATATTCTTCTATTAATCTTAGTCGCCGAATTAAATCCTGTAGATAAATAAAACCCTTAGTCTTTCTATTTTTGTCGTCAACATTTTGGGCAATATGTTCTAAATATATAATAATTGCTTCTCTTTTTAGTTTTCCCAGAGTTTCTTGATCTACCAGTCTTTGCAATACATTAAGACTTGATGAATCTTCGTTTATCTCACGCTTCAGAAAACCATAAGCATCTTGAATTTGTTCCTGATCATCAGTTTCAAAATAATCAGCTATATGATTTTCAATTCCTTCTTCTAGCTGAGGTAGAAAATTTTTAGTATTCTCCACTGTAATTGTTAGTTTAGCAAACTTCAGTATAGAATCACTGCCATTTTTATGAGAGTCTAAAATTAATTCTTGTGTCTGTAGTTCTGGATATACTTCATTAAAAGGATAAGACAAACCTAACTGATTTGCTGGTCCCCGAAAAGATTCTAAATTAGTAGTTAAACCTTCAATAAAATTAACTAATTTTTTTTCTTGTAAAGCCGAATTGAAATACTTTTCCAGACAATCTTTAATTTCTCTAATTTTGTTACAAAAATTTTCTTCACTAGCAAAATTGATTGTTGCAGAACGAACAAATCTAGTATCACTAATAGGATTTTCAACTTTTTTCCTAGCAACAAAAACAGCTATCTCATCAATATTGATTTCTAAAACTTGGTTATTGCTAGATATTTTAAACAGATTTTTTTCTAGTAATTTATTTAATATCTCTTCTAATAAACTGCTATAGTCAACAGGAGTTAAATTGTCGCCTTCTCTTAATTCATTTACCATATTTTTAACTAATTAATTATAATTTTATTCCAGTCATGAGAGACATTTACAATTACCTGAAATCTCCCTTTTTTACCCATCCCTTATAATAAGCGAATACTCATTTAAAATGCGTATTAATAAGCTCAAATTTAGAATTTAGAATTTAGAAGGGCTTTTCTCAAGGGAGGCACACAATCAATTTGTCGTTTAAATGCACAAAAGCTTAACTCCTAAGAACTTTTGAAGTAGAATAGCTGCAAACTTTTCAATTCAGCTTTCTAGTCTTTTCTGTCACCCCTCCAGATACAAATTGAATGAGATAATAAGAATATCAAATTTAGTAGGTTAAGACATATAAAATGCTTAAACCTACTAAAAAATATCTGACTAAAACCTCCCCTCTAACTTCTTAACTGAACAGGCATAATGAGATAAGTCATTCTCAATCCTCCCAAAGGATTTAAAACCACTGGACTCGTAGCAGTATTCAACTGAATAGAAATTTCTGAAGCTGAGGGAATAGCCTTTAATCCTTCCATCAAATATTTCACATTAAAAGCAATTTCTTCTGGCTCATCAGTTGAAATTTGTGCTGCCATAGATTCTCGACCACTTCCCACATCTTGAGCATCTACAGACAAATAAATTTCCTGATTTACACTATCAATAGTACACTTCAAAATGTTATTTTTTTGGTCAGCTAAAACAGCAATTCTTTCCACAGCTCCTAAAAATTTTTTTCTATCTACATTAATTTGATTAGTAAACTTTTTAGGTAATAATTCTTGGTAAGCTGGATATTGACCATCTAATTTTCGGCTAGTTAAACGTTGTTCTCCCAACTCAAAAATCATCTGACTTTCATCAAATCTTAACGCAACAGAAGAGCCCGAGCTACCCATTCCAATCATACGCTCAACTTCTCTTAAAGCTTTGGCCGGAATAGTCACTTCAAACTCTTTTATTTTTGTAACTTTCTCTACTTCTTCCCCTCCTTTCACTGTTACAATTTCGGTCTGGACAATAGCCAATCTATGACCATCCGTAGCTATAAATTCCAAACCATCTGGTTGTACTTTTAAATGTACTCCCGTCAATACTTGTTTTGCTTCATCAGGACTTGTGGCAAATAAAGTCCCTCTCAAACCATCAATCAAAGCTTCCAGTGGTACATTAATAATGTCCTTACCTTCCACATTTGGTAATTCTGGATATTGTTAAACTAAGCAAACCCATTTCCAGTTGCCCTTTATAGGGTCTGCTCGTCTTCAGAACCGTGCGTGAGACTTTCACCTCACACGGCTCCCCTCTTAAACGTCCCAATTCAAGGGTACATCCTTAACTATTCCACCAAGGAACTCAATAACTCCTTAGAGGTTAACTCCTTTTAAATCCTCGGCAGTTTTAGAATCGTAGCAATGTCGGTTTACACCTTGTTTATTTTTATAAGTGTTATTACCTGTTTTAGACCTAGGAACGATGTGGTCAACCTCGATAAAATCCGTTGGTCTCAAATGTAATCCACAAGATCTGCATTTACCTTTTACCCTTCTAACAGAGCGTTGTGACTTCTTCAGTTACCCCTGGGTATTTACCAATTCTGTTGCTTCAGTAATTCCAGTTGTCGTCATAAGGTGATGCAGTACCTTTAACTTTGCTCTGCCTTATAATGGGAAAATCTGACTGTCGCTAAGGTATACATTCGCCATCGTTGAGTATCCAATTCCTGGTTCCTTCGACGTTGCGGAAATACTTTTCCTTAACCCAGTTCGCAGACTTATTTGGATGCCTTCTACTTACCCATCTCCATATTTTTTTTCGGTCAAAACACTTCGATATATCAGCATCTAAGACATATTTTGGTTTGTGGTTAATGCTTTTATAGATAGCCTCAATGGCATCATGTGTTGAGCTCCGGAAAAAACCATAGCTATTAGGTTCAAAGTGTGCCTCCCATTCTAGTTCCATATCTAACCTTACCAGTGCTTGTAACCCTCTGTCATACATACTTGGGATGCCTAGGGAGCATTTCTCATCTTTCCCTGGTTTTAGTATCCAGACTCTACGGTTCAGGCTAGCCTTAAGGTATGGTGATGGGAGCAGGTTCACCAGGTTAAAACGTTGCATTGGAGGTAGATTTTTTATATCATCTACACCGGCAGTTTTCTGAACTTGGTTATCTTGTGTCACGCGCCTAACAGCTAGCAACCTGGCATAATAACTAGAAGTCAGAAGTATTTGGTATTCATGCATCTTGCGGATTTCGCCACGGTTGGATGCTCTGTAAATTAACTTTTGCAACTTAAATACATTCTTCTCAACTCTCTTCCAGTCAATATCTTTCCATTTAAGATTTGGATTGATAGTGACTTGATTTGGTATATCGTCTGTATCCCATGCCACGCTAAAAAAAGACTTTGCATTACCCAATCTTCTTTTTAGTGTTTTAGCCTTATTCATCGCTAATTATCACCTTACACTACGTCTAACAGTGAGTACGTCTGCATTTGCTGCTTCTTACTCAATCCTACTCTCCCTAAAACCTGCAACCTTTGTGCAGATTGACCTTGAATGGCTTCCTAAGTTCTCGACCTTATATTCTTAGGTGTTTTAGAGAGGTTTCCTCGTTCCCTTGTGCCTTTATTACGGCTGATTTAGCGGGGCAAAATCTCCCGGAGGGTTCGCTAAGGTTGTTGATATCCTCGAAAGGATAAGGATATCCATAGACCCTGGGAATGGTTATGGGTTACGAGAGTTTAATTGCCTTCCTATTTGTCCACTTGTCAGCCTCTGCTAGAAGTCTCACTCCTGAATGGTAGTTGAAGCTTTGACTCCATTTAGACCAGCTTCAGGGATTGATGTTCAGTCGCTACCCTGTGGTCTACGCTGTCAACCTAACAACAAGGCAGATGGAATTTCACCACCAAGGACACAAGAGTTATCCACAAGTCGAGGTTATCCTCATGTGTAGACTTGGGATGGCCATTTATGTCTAGTTTCCTAGTTTAGTGACCAACGAGTCGCACCCTCTCCTCCCATACCTCTAACTTGATAACGACCAGATGTAGAAGTAATAGTTGCGATCGCTTCCCCCGCATCATCATCAATAGTAATACTACCGTTTGGTAGTCTAGAAATAATATCATTAAACAATTTAGCGGGCAAAGTAAAACTGCCACCAGTTTCTACAACCGCTGGAAAACTGGAACGAATTCCTAAAGTTAAGTCAAAACCTGTTAACTCTACACATTGACTATCTACATCTGCCTTTAATAAAACATTTCCTAATACTGGGTGATTAGGCCGAGAGGGAACTGCACGACTAACTAGAGTTAAACTAAGCAAACCCATTTCCGGTTATCCTTTATAGAGTCTACTTGTCTTCAGAACCGGACGTGAGACTTTCACCTCATCACGGCTCCTCTCCTAAACGTCCTTTTTCTCAGGTACATCCTTAAAATTCAACCTTCAGACCTCATAAGTCCTAATGTTTAACTGCTTTCAACTCTTCAGCAGTTTTCGAGTCATGGCAATGCCGATGCAATACCTGCTTTTTTTTATAGGTATCCCCACCGCCTTCAGACTTAGGAACAATGCGGTTAAAATCTATTAATTCCCTGAGCCTAAAATTCAATCCACAGCGGGTACAGTTGTCCTTCTGACGTCTTAGTAATTTTCCCACTTCTTTTTTGACTCCTGGATGTTTACTGACACGAGAGCTCCCATAAATCCAGTCACCATCATAGGGTGATGCGGTATCTTTCACTTTAGTGTGCCTAACAATAGACATATAGGAGGTAGGTTTTTGATTCCGTCCACCCCTGCAGTTTTTTTACCCTGATTATCTTGGGTCACGCGCCTAACAACTAGGAATATAGCATAGTAACTTTGGGCCAGAAGTTCTTTGTATAAACGCATCTTGTGGATTTCGCCACGACTGGATGCTCTGTAAATTAGCTTTTGTAACTTGTTACAGTCGATGGGAATATCCCTATCCCTCACCTCTGCTTCAAAAACGAATCGCACAAATACATTTTTCTCAACTCTCTTCCAATCTACATCTCGCCACTTCACGGCGGGATTTATAGATATAGTCCTGTTCAAATAAAAATGGAACAGGTGTTCTGCTGAAACGCGAGTTATAGCAAAAAAAAATGTCTGAATCTAAATTAAAATGACTATACTTGTGACGGTGTATCGTTTATATCCCATGCCACACTTAGAAATGGTCTAGGACTGCCTAGCTTTCTTTCTAGTGTTTTAGCCTTATTCATTACTAATTACTACCTTACATTACGTCTAACAGTGGGTACGTCTGCCTTGATGGCTTTTTACCCAATCCTACTCTCCCTAAGACCTACGATCATTTTGCGTAGATTGACCTTGAATGGCTTCCTAAATTATCGACCTTTATGCTTAGGTGTCTTAGAGAGGTTTCCTCGTTCCCTTATGCCTTTATTACAACTGATTTAGTGGGGCAAATTCTCCCGGAGGGTTCGCTATGGTTGTTGATAACTTCCTTCCATAAGGTTATCCATTGACCCTCTGACTTTTTGTCCTACACTCCCTAGCTACCTTTGGAGTGGCTGTAGTTTTCGAGAGTTTTATTGTCTTCCTGTTCGTCCACTTGTCAGTCTTTGCTAGCGGTATCGTTCGGTGGTAACTGTTATTGTCCCGCATTTAGACCAGCTTCAGGGATTGACGTTCAATCTCTACCCTGTGGTCTACGCTGTCAACCCAACAACAAGGCGGTAGGAATTTCACCTACAAGGTCATAAGAGTTGTCCATTAGTTGAGGTGTCCCTCATCTATTGTCTAAGAACGGCCATTTATACCCATCTCTGGTTTAGTGGCCAACGAGTCACACGAAAGGTTACTACTTAAATTACTTTGATCACAAGTTAATTTCATTTGAGTTCAGTTATTCATATAAGGAACTGGAGGTATTTTAAACAAAATTTACCTCAAACTCATATCGTAACATTCTTAACTTAAGTAATTCTAGACCGTCTGATATGAAAGGAAAAATATTAGTAATAAAATCTCAGGTTAATATCTGTGGAAAATGTGGAAAACTCTGAAAATTATTCACGATATCAATGATTTCACTAATAAATACCCTGTGGAAAACCTGTGGAAAAATCTATTTTTGGCTTGAGAGAAAATTAGAGATTGTTAATAGCCTCGATTTTTGATGTACTCCAACCTAATAAAGTATACTAGTCCTCAAGGGGGTAACAACATTCTTGTACCTCTTAAATATAGTCACAGCAACATTTTTTTGACACCAGAGATTTGAGACTAAATCCGACTAAGAAACAAGTGGGCATTGACTTGGGCACCTGCCTGCTTACTAACCACCAGGGATAGAGAAAAAGTGGCCTACTCAAAGAGTCTTCAGAAGTTACACAAAAAACTGAGGTATGACCAGAAGTCTTTAAGCAGAAAAACCAAAGGGTCTAATAATTATTAGAAAACCCGACTTAAAGTAGCTAGGATAGATGCTTTAATTAAAGATTCAAGACTAGACTATACTCACAAGCTAACTACTCAACTAATAAGGGAAAACCAAACAATAGTAATTGAGGATTTAGCTGCGGGTAACATTGTCAAAATCACAAGTTAGCAAGGGTTATAAGTTAGCCTAACTGGGAAGAAATAGTTAGGCATATAGAGTACAAAGTTGGGTGATATGGACAGGAATTAATAAAAATTGATAGATATAGCAATGTGCCCTGCTATCTTTAGATAATACAAATTGCTACTAATGTAATATATGTGAAAGTATTGGTAATGGTTCAGATTGAGACTTTTGGTATTTCATTTTAAATGGTTGAGGCTAATCAGATTATATATTGCATATTTCCCCACAAGTTTTCTCCAAGTTTTCCACAGACAAAAAACTTTTTGTAAATCAAAACTCAACAATTATGGTTAGGGACTGCCAGATCAAAAAATCGAATTTAGAGGTAAGCATTCAGCACTTTAACAGTCAACTCGATGGCAATTCCATTGGTAATAATGGGTTAAGATATGCATAAAAATAATAAATTACTTAGGGGTTGCTTATCATCTTTTTAGTGTCAGACTTTTAATTATTTTTGGAGGTTAATTCCTTCTTCTAGCTAATAGCTGAATGCTTACATTTAGAGAGTAGGGAATAGAGGCAGCTAAACAAATAACTCTAGTTCAAAAATTGACTAATGACGATTAGAAAAATTAATCCTATCCCTCAACTTTCGAATTGTTTGAACTAAATTTAAGTCACTATTTTGTAGCTGATTAATTTTGTCGCAACTATATAAAACAGTAGTGTGGTCTTTTCCTCCAAAAACCTCTCCAATTTTTGGCAAACTTAAATCAGTATGTTGTCGCATCAAATACATCCCAATCTGTCTTGCCAAAGTAATTTCTCGCTTTCTAGAACTACTTTTTAAATCCTCTATAGATACATTAAAATTTTCTGAAACAACCTTAATAACTACCTCTGGTGAAACCTCTATCTTTTCGGTTTGTGGATTTAAAATAGGTGCAATATTGTCCACAGTCATAGGCAAACCAGAAATAGAAATATAAGTGACAACCCTTGTCAAAGCTCCCTCCAACTCCCGAATATTTGAAGGATATCTAGTAGCAATATATTCAATTATATCCCTAGGCAAAACCATATTTTCATACTCAGATTTTTTCAGTAAAATTGCCATCCTAGTTTCCAAATCTGGAGCTTGAATATCTGCAATTAATCCCATAGAAAACCGAGAACAAAGACGTTCTTGTAGACTAGGAATTTGATTTGGAGGTCTATCTGAAGCTAATACTACTTGTTTACCAGCCTCATGTAAAGTATTAAAAGTATGAAAAAATTCTTCCTGAGTATATTCTTTACCTTCAATAAATTGAATATCATCTACTAATAAAACATCTGCTGCCCGATAATGTTTTCTAAAACTTTGCAGACTATCTTTACGAATAGCAGCAATCAAATCATTAGTAAATTTTTCTGTAGAAACATAAAATATTTGAGAATCAGGAAAAATCTCTAAACGATAATGACCAATAGCTTGCATTAAATGAGTTTTGCCTAAACCAACTCCACCACATAAAAATAAAGGATTAAACTCTTGCCCAGGAGACTCTGCTACTGCTAAAGAAGCTGCATGAGCCATACGATTATTTGGACCTACTACAAACCGAGAAAACATATATTTGGGATTAAGATTTACTGGTCTAGGTTTTGGAATAGATGAATTTTCCCCTATAAGAGTGCTTACCTTATCAGACCATATCAGCCCTGAGTCATCTTTTCCAGCATCTTCAACTAGAGAAGTAGTTAAATAGATTTCTACTGGGTAACCGAGAATATCATGTACAACGTCAGTAATGATTTTTACATAGTATTTCTGCAACCAATTCCGAGCAAAAGGATTAGGGGTGTGAATTACTAAACAATTATTTTCTAATTGTTCAGCAGTGGCTGTTTTAATCCAAGTTTCAAAAGTTGGTTTACTTAACTGTAATTGCAGCCTTTCTAAAACTTGGTTCCATAAATTATCTAGATAAGTTTCCACTGCTAACCTCTTTTTATATCAGTACAAATAAAGCAAATTTAATTTATAAATTATTCAATAAAAATTTGTTGCTTAGAACCACCAAACAAGTTGATTTTTTGTTTAAAATACTGCTGAAAATATCAAGTTAAATTTTGTACAGAGGTTCTAGAAAAATTGAGTTAACAATAAATTAACAATATAATTTATATCACTTTATATTATAATTGTATTTTATTTTGACAAATATAGTTTTTTATGATAAACAGACAGACCTAAACTAAAGTAAAGTCAAATTAGTTAAAAAGCTGCTTAGATAAAGCAGCAAAACGTTAATATTAACATTTAACTAGTGATCAACTAAAATTCCCAGTAGTTTTTGTTTCTCCAATGGGACAGCATGGGAATTAAGAACAAATCTCATAATATGTCCAAACTAATAGGTGGACTCCCTGAAAAGCCCAAATCTCACTCTTGGGTCAGGGTAGAAACTGTCACTGGACTCATATAACTAAACTGTATAAATGGCACAAACTTTATTATTTAATGCTCTCCGTGCAGCCATTGATGAAGAGATGGCTCGTGACCAGACTGTATATATTATTGGTGAAGACGTAGGTCATTATGGAGGTTCCTACAAGGTGACGAAAGACCTTTATGAAAAATATGGGGAACTGCGTGTCCTTGATACTCCCATTGCAGAAAATAGCTTTACAGGAATGGCCATCGGTTCAGCCTTGACTGGACTACGGCCTATCATTGAAGGGATGAATATGGGCTTTTTATTATTGGCCTTCAACCAAATTGCTAATAATGCTGGAATGTTACGCTATACCTCCGGTGGTAATTTCAAAATCCCATTAGTGATTCGTGGCCCTGGTGGTGTTGGTCGCCAGTTGGGTGCAGAGCATTCCCAAAGATTAGAAGCCTATTTTCAAGCCGTTCCTGGTCTTAAAATAGTAGCTTGTTCAACTCCATATAATGCCAAAGGTTTGCTGAAGGCAGCTATCCGTGATGAAAATCCGGTCTTATTTTTTGAGCATGTCCTTTTATATAACCTCAAAGAAGACTTACCAGAAGAAGAGTATTTGTTACCTCTAGAAAAAGCAGAAGTAGTACGAACTGGAAAGGATGTTACTATCTTGACCTATTCCCGAATGCGTCATCACGTTACCCAAGCAGTAAAAACTTTAGAAAAACAGGGTTATAACCCAGAGGTAATAGACCTAATATCCCTCAAGCCCTTGGATTTTGAAACCATTGGTACTTCTATTAGGAAAACTCACCGGGTAATTATTGTTGAAGAGTGCATGAAAACAGGTGGTATTGCTGCTGAGTTAATTGCCTCAATTAATGAAAGATTATTTGATGAACTAGATGCACCTGTTTTACGATTGTCTTCTCAAGATATTCCTACACCTTATAATGGTACACTTGAAAGGCTGACAATTGTACAACCAGAGCAAATTGTTGAAGCAGTACAAAAAATGGTGGGAATGAAAGTTTGACTTATGGGAACCCACATCCCAAACTTGCTGTTATTGTGGATTTAAAGGTGGAAATTTAGATTTATCAATATCCTGAAGTGGGAATGTCCTGCATTGCGGGGCCAAACATGGTCGTGTAGCGGTGGGTGGTTCTATTGCTTTGGGAAATGCAGCAAGAAATAGCAGTAATTATAAGTCGCGGGTGGGCATACACCAGGCAAAAAACTGACAGGTCACCTAGCATAAGACTACTGCCAAAGTATCAGCAGCCTGTGAGATGTTAACCTGCCGAGGGGCTACGGCTCAGTACTAAATCCAGTGCCTAACAGTCGGGGAGGATGTCAATAAGCTTTCCCTTCAAGCGGGCTTCTTTTTGTTTTTTAGCCCTTCATCTGGGGCTTGAACAAAATAGAGGGAGAAAACAAACTTAAATATAGATGGGCAGAGGTTTTTATATCAAAATGCTGTCAATTCTCAATCAGCATCGGTTCTAGCCATTTTTAGGGCATCGAGGTAATTTCCTTGTATAGACTTACTTTGACCCATCTTTTGACCAGAAAATGTTTAAGTACCACATTGTGGGTAGGAGTTGAAATCTGTTGCTATGTAACGCAATGTAAATCATAGGAACTTCTTAAGGTCAGACTGCACATAACTTGAGAGCCTAGATTTCAAGCTTGTAAATATTTTTATAGGTTAAGTGAAGTTTTAAGTTTATGAAATTGGTATTACCTCTCAACTCAACTTCTTGGAGAAGATTGAAGTTAGTTTACAAGTATTGAAATGGTTCGGCAATTTCTTTCCCTACCTACTGAAATTGCTTTTTATTACCCACACTCTTAACATGATATAAAATTTGAGAAAGCAGAAAAGTCATGGGATTATATTATACCGGTTTTTTGGGGAGAAAAAGCGTATATAAAAATACATTTTCTTTAACAACTTTAGTAGTTTTACTTATCTAGCAAGACTCTTTCTCCTTTATCCCCACAAGGGTTTCAAGAATTATAGGTCAAGCCTTGACTAAAATCGAGAGGGTCTGGAAAATTCAGAGTTTACATAACTTGACAGATCGGAATTTAAGCTTATAAATATTTTTATAAGTGTTGCTTAATTCTATGAAATTGGGATGAATTATCAGTACAGTCCTTTAAATGCTACTTTAATTTAATTAAATTATGCGTAGACAAAATTCTTATATAGCATTAATCTTGGTTCTAGTTATCGCGTCAATTACAGTATTGAGTCGAATTCCAATTCGTTTAGGATTAGACCTTAGAGGTGGCTCACAACTCACTATTCAATTACAAACCTCTGAGGAAGTTCCCACTATTGACGAACGTGTAATGGAAGGAGTCCTAAAAATAGTTGAAAATAGGGTTAATGCTTTAGGTGTATCAGAATCAGTAGTCCAATCTCTAGGACAAGACCAAATTTTAGTTCAACTACCAGGAGTAAATGACCCTGAACAAGCAGAACGGGTTTTAGGAGGGACGGCTCAACTTGACTTTCGAGAACAGGTACAAAGCACTGAGCAGCAGTTAGGAATTGAATATCAAGTGCAAAGACAACTATTAGTAGAGCAAGAATTACTCAAAAATAGTGAAGACCAAGAAGCTATAGAAAAAAATTTACAGTCTATCAAAACAACAAATCAAGCGATCGCCCAACTATTCAAAGAACCAACTATTAAAGGCCAAGACCTCAGGGATGCAATGGCCGAACCAGAGGCTCCAGGCTCTAATAACTGGAATGTAGTTTTGCGTTTCACTTCTGAAGGAGGACAAAAGTTCGCTGAACTAACCAAAAATTTAGCAGGAACTGGACGTAGTATAGGTATTTTCCTAGATAATAAATTATTAAGCGCCCCTACAGTCAGTGTTGAATTTGCAGAGACTGGTATTACTGGTGGTAATGCAGTCATTCAAGGTAGATTTACCCCTGAACAAGCAAATGATCTAGCTGTACAACTACGGGGTGGCGCTTTACCTGTGTCTGTAGAAATAGTTGAAAATCGAACTGTTGGAGCAACTTTGGGCAGAGATAGTATTCAGCGTAGTGTCTACGCCGGAATAGGTGGTTTAATTCTGGTATTAATATTTATGGTTCTTTACTATAGACTACCTGGCGTCATTGCTGACGTAGCCCTAGTTATTTATGCCCTATTTACCATTGCTAGTTTTTCCATCTTGGGGGTTACTTTAACATTGCCAGGAATTGCTGGTTTTATCCTGAGTATTGGTATGGCAGTAGACGCCAACGTTTTAATTTTTGAACGGACAAGGGAAGAGTTAAGAGCTGGCAAAACTTTATATCGTTCTGTAGAGTCTGGCTTTTACCGGGCTTTTTCTAGTATTCTAGATGGTAATGTCACAACTTTGATTGCTTGCGTAGCACTATTCTGGTTAGGAACTGGTTTAGTCAAGGGTTTCGCCCTAACTTTGGGAATTGGTGTAGCAATAAGTATGTTTACCGCCCTTACTTGTAGTCGAACTTTAATGTTTTGGACAATTGGATTTTCCCAATTCCGCAAACCAGAATTATTCTGTCCAGAACTAAAGTAACCTCAAATATTGCCCACTCATCTATAAAACTCACATGAATATCAATACAATTAATATTTCACTGGTAGTTGTTGGAACCACCATGTCTCTTTTTCTCTCCCAGTTGAAGTAGGGGTCAAAGAAGCTATCAGGAGATTTTAATGAAGATAAATATTATTAAACAGCGATCGCTTTGGTGGACAATTTCAGGGTCTATTATACTTTGTGGTTTAATTGCTATGGCCATTTCTTGGACTCGGCCAGATATTAGTGCCCCCTTACGTCCAAGTTTAGATTTTGTTGGCGGTACTCGGTTACAACTAGAATTAGATTGCACTATACCCAATAACTGTAATCAACCTATCAAAGTTGCTGCTGTCAGAGAAATAATAAGCAAGGAAGGTTTCCCTAACAGTAAGATTCAAGTTGTAGGAGAAGAGAAAGAAGCTATTGACATACGCACAAAAACTTTAGATGTTGATACTCGAACTCAATTAATAACTGCTTTAAGTACAGAATTTGGTAAATTTGACCCAGGCTCTACTCAAATTGATACAGTTGGTCCTACTTTAGGAAGACAAATTTTTACCTCTGGGCTTTCAGCGCTTCTGGTCGCCTTTTTAGGTATTACAATATATCTGACTTTTAGGTTTCAGTTTGACTATGCTGTATTTGCTTTTGTTGCCTTATTCCACGACATATTAGTTACGGTTGGCATTTTCTCAATTCTTGGTTTGGTCGCTGGTGTGGAAGTAGATAGTTTATTTTTGGTTGCTCTATTAACTATTATTGGATTTTCTGTTAATGATACAGTAGTAATTTACGACCGAGTTCGGGAAGTAATTAAGCGCTATCCAGGTAAACCAATTGATCAAATAGTTGATGATGCCGTCAATCAAACTTTAACACGGTCAATTAATACGACTGTAACTACTTTATTACCCTTAGTTGGTATTCTTATATTCGGTGGAGAAACTTTAAAATATTTGGCTTTGGCTTTAATTATTGGTTTTGTGGCAGGTTCTTACTCTAGTATATTTATTGCTAGTACGCTTTTAGCTTGGTGGCGTGAGCGTATTGGGGAATTTATCCCCAACCCCTTAGAAGAAAATTCACAGTTAATAGAAGGTCAAAAAGATACTGTTTAAACATAAATACAACTAAAGAACTCAAGCTCTGATAGAAGTTTTAATTAGGGCTTGTTGATTAATTATAGAAGTATTGGCATATATAAGGTTAATGCTTTATTTTTAGTGACTTTAACTGATATTAGAAATTGGTTTACTCATAGCTGTCAGTTGTACCTCACCATCCTCATGCATTGCTGTAAGTCTATATTCTAAGGTCTAAGGGCCTTTGGCTTATAATGACGATAGGAGTTATATTACTCCGAGGCCAACGGATTTGATCTTAATAATTCCCACGAAGTTTTTCATGGTACACTACGAAGATTTTTAGGCTCTATTTCTTCTACAATAAAATACAAGTTAAATTTAGCAATGATAATTATATATGGCTACCAGATTAATTGAACTAGAAAATGGTATTTTGGTTGAGGCGGAAGTCTCAGAGGATGAAGCAGAAGCTACTTCTACTAATTTTATTAAAGGAGTTAAATCTGCTTTTGCTCAGGTTAAACCTATATTAATTAGTATTAGTCGTCCTATTGCTGAAGCTTGGCAAGAAATCAATAAAGATATGGAAATTGAACAAGCTGAGGTAGAAGTAGGTTTGAATTTTGAGGGGCAGGGTAATATCTATATTACTAAAGGAAAGGGGGGTACGAATTTAAAAATTAAGTTAGTTTTGAAACCTAAAAAGTTAGAAAATGAGTAACTTAGAAGATTCTATTTTTTTAATCAGAAGTGCAAAAAAAGCAAATGTTATTGGTACTGGATTTATATTTCATAAACAACAGAATTATACTTATCTGCTTACTTGTGCTCATGTTATTCAGGATGTGGGTGGAGAAGAAAATATAAGGGTGAATAAGCTTCCAGCGGAAGTTATAAAAATAGGAGATGTTCAAGGTTTTGATGTAGCTATTTTAAAAATCAATACAACTTTTTCAGCTTCATCCTTGAACTTAAGGATTTTAGATGGAAAGGAAGGAAAAAAATTAGAAGTTAAAATTCCTGGCTATTATCTTTTTGGACAAAATAACGCGTTTCGTCATCAAACAATAAGAGGAAAAATGATAGTTGAGGTTGATGGACACAAAGCTATACAAATAATAGAGAATGTAACAGAAAAAGTTGCAGTTGGAAAGTTAGAGATAAAAAAAGGAATGCTTCGTTCAGGTTATAGTGGTGCCCCCGTTATTGATATTAATACAGAATCAGTTGTGGGTCTAGTTACTCATAAAATTGATGTTGATGGAAAAGGAAAGTCTGGTGTAGCGATATCAATAGAAGCTTTAGAACAAATTTGGCCTGAAATGCCTGCTAGTATTTCTCGGAAAATTACACGAGAATCACCAAAGAATCCTATTGATTCAACTGATGGAAATAAAATACCAAAGTGGTGGCTTACACATTTTTTGCCTTACTGTCTTTTTTTCGTTTTTCTATTAGTAATATATCAGAAACTATTAGACATATTTGATAGAATTGATAGAAATCAACCTCATATGTCTCAAAAGAATTCTGAAAATAATCCTAAAATTCAAAGTATTTCTGATCTTTGTCCTATTGAATATCAATTCTTAACTTGTGGTGAAGAAAAGCAAAGTATTACTATTATTAATTTTCCTAGAAATAATCCATCTTCACCAAAAGAAAGTTCTGGGAGATCTGAATTAACTAAAAAGAATTATAAACAAGCTGTTAAATATTTAACAGAAGCATGGGGAGGAGAGGGAAAAGATAAAGATCCTTCTCTTTTAATTGCTATGAATAATGCCAAAATTATGCAAGAGCTTCAACAAAAATCCTTAGGTATAAACCAGGTCCATGCAATCAGTGTTGCTATTCCTTTTAGTAGAACCCCAGAATATATAAGTGAGAATATACTTAGAGGGGTAGCTTGGAAACAAGAGGAGTTTAATAACGAGTTTAATAATAATAATGAAGATTGGAAATTATTAGTGTTAATGGCTGATGATTCTAACGACGGGGAAGAAGCTCAAAAAATAGCTGACGAAATAGGAAGGTACAATTCTACTTTAGATAATCCTATTTTAGGATTTATAGGTCATTATTCTTCCAGAGCTACAATCAATGTAATTAATAAATATCATAAACTTAAAATAAATCAAATTACACCAAGTGCTACCTCTACTAGAGAAAGCCTAAAGTATATTTTTGAAGATAATTTTAGAAATCAAAATTTGTCGAATCCTAAACTGGATTTTTCATTTTTCTTTAGAACTGTTGGAACAACAAAAGAAGCGATGGATGCAGTTAGAAAGTACATTGATAATGAGAATATAGAAAATGTAATTATTTTTAGGGATAGTACCGATGCTTTTGCTCTTTCTTCATATTCTGAAGCAAAAAAACAACTTTTAAAAACGGGACAGAAAAGAAAGATTGATGAGGTTGAATTACATGGAGCAAGGCCATCAGATTTGAGAAAAGAACTTAAAAAATACAAAAATGATCCCTTACATAATGAGAAGAATACAGTTATTTTTTTATTTATGGGTGCATACACTGAATCCCAAATAGGTCAAGTTCAAGCAATTATTGAAGAAAATAAAGGGGATTTTTTGCTGATTGGTAATAATCCTGTGTATACTCCAGATTTTTTGAAAAAATTCAACGACAAGTCAGTACTGAAGAACATAATAATTAGAAGATTTTGGGTACCCTCTGAGTCAGATCAAAACATTAAAAATTTTCAGAGTTTTTGGGATACAAAGGATTATTTAATCACGCGCATTGGTACATCTTATGATGCGACTGAAATGTTCATTCAAGCAATTTCTAAAAAACGTCAAAGCGAAGGAACTCCTACACCAGAAGAAATCAATAATGCTCTATTAAATACTGATTTTATAGGGATGACAGGAAAAGTTAAAATCATTAAACATGGGCCAAATAAAGGCGATCGCCAAGGTGCTAATTTTTATTTAATTAAACCATATTGCGAGGAAAATGGTGAATGTAGATGGATGAGGTTAAACCCATATTAGGAAGAAAATTAGGGCTAAAAGAGGACGTCATGACAGATCCTGGAACAAGGATGTGAAAACCCCTATCTATAAAGAATATTAAGTCTATAAATTAGCTCTTATACCTTTAGTAAAAAAAATTAGACTAACATCAAATCTGCTTGCTTTGAAGTATTATTATAAACTGGATTTATAATAAGAAGTAGATGTTAGTATATAGTAATCCTGTTTTATTAGGGTCCAAAATATTATCGCTTTTTGAGATAGGGTTTTGGGGCAATAATTAATGAATGCTCAAGAGTTTCGGAGTTGATTTTGAGTTGTTAAATTGTCACAACCTAAATAAGATTGCTATAGTAGATCATTTAATACTTTCCCCGGAATAATATACTTTTTTTCATACCCATAGTACCGGATTTGATATAGCTTCTATTCTTACATAGAAAAAATTCGATACTCCTGTAAACATAGCAATAAAATTAGGGTAAAGCGATATAGTTGCCATGGTTGCTCTGTCTTTAATCTCCCCCAATGAAATGCTTCATTATAATAATGGATAAGATCTGCACCTACCAAATAATTTTCTAATTTTTTAGAAAAGGATAAATTTTTCCTGACAATAGGGATAATTCTTTAAAGTAAAGTATTATTTAAATTTTTTATATGGGCAGTTAAACCAGTTTCTTTTCTCACTTATATCTATGCCTAGAATAATATGTAAAGATGAGTCAGTTTTACCAGTTCAAGTACAGAGACTTTACAGATTAAAAATCTATTGTAGATGGCTAATAGCTGTGTTTCTCTGGATCAGTATTGGTTCTGTAAGTATATGGAGTTTACGCAGGGAAATTCATTTATGGGTAGAGCATTTTACCTGGGTTTCTGTACGTTACGCTCTGGCTTATAATAGGCTATCTTCTCTTGGTCTAGGTTTGTGTCTTGGTACTACGACTGCTATTTTAGTTTGGCAAAGTAGAAACATTCTTTGGGGTATATCTCCAGAAGAACAAAAGCGCTTAGAAGAACAAGTACGTCAGATTAAACATCAAGGACCAACTCATATTCTATGGAAATGGGTAGTTCAAGATAATTCAAATTGAAGGAGTTTTAGAACTTATGTCACACATTTTTTATTTCTACTGACATTTTTCTTTAGATTTAGTAACTATATGCTTTTATATTCAATCAGCTAAACCCTATGTAATACCAACCAAAATTAGGCAACTGCTAGTTAACTTTTTTTATCGCATAATATTGCTAGAGTTTAGAGTAAATATGCCCAAAGATCGAATACTAACTTAGCAAGAACAGTCCCTGGGAATCTCTACAACCAAAACCTTTTTTGCTAGAAGCATTATAGCTATTTGTCAATCAATCATTTTGAGTTAGGGTTATAAGACTATTATGCAATAATAAATTTTTTGATTGCCCAGAACATTTCAATTGGATCTATTGCTGTTTAATTATCTGTTTCAAGTGTTATAGGGAATAGGGTTCATATCAAACCAAAATTAACAAGGTATGGAACCAGAATTATGAGCAATTCATATTACATAACTGCCAAAAAATCCTTAACTAAGACCTACTATAAGGGTTTCTCAAGTAACTGAAGTACATTGTTTTTATTTTTCTATTCCCACAGAACCATAATTACTATCCTGATTGCCTACTTCCTCAAACAATAGTACAATCTTGAGTTATTAGTTATTAACAAAAACTAAATAATATTATGCAACTTTTGATAAAAAAAACACAAATATCGCCCAATAAAAAGTTACTTTACCAAAATTTAAAGCCATATAATTTTCTACTTATTCATCTCATAAAACAAGTGCTTTTGAATAAGAGATACAATCCTCACAGTGGTAGAGTTAAAAATTTTTTTGTTTTTTTAATCTTTATATTCTTAATATATATAACTGTGTTAGCTCCTTTAATTAAAACAGGGGTTAAAATAGTAGGTAAAGCAGTTCAGAAAATAGTCATTGTGCAGGAGTGGGTACAAGATAATTTCCCCAAAATTAGTCCTTTGCTGACCCAATATTATGGTAAATCAGATAAATTTCTTCCTTATGTAATTCATACTCCCTATTTTATTGATGAAACTCCTCCAGGAGCTTATGATTTTACCCTAGAGCTAAATGGTCAATTAAAAGTTCCTATTCCAGCACCTTGCAAAGGAACTATTCGCAGAACTAGATTTCAAGGCCGAAATGGCAGTTTTAAAACAGCCCAAGGTGCGGGTCAGATAGTTGAACTTATATGTGATGGGACTAATTATTATTGGTTAATGGGCCATTTGTTACAAGGTTCACCACCAAGAAAAGGAACAAAAATTAATAAAGGACAACCAATTGGTATCCAAGGTCTTACAGGAAGAACCTCTGGTTATCATGTCCATGCTCAGATTCATGATCATAATGGACAGAGAATTACGAACAGAAAAATAACCCGTCCTCTTGTTGAGAATTACATTAAATTTTTGAGGAAAGGTTCTTATTAAAAAGAAATACTAAAAAAAAAAGATGAGAAAGTTTCTCTCCAATTAATAAATCTTAACAACTATACAACTCATAGATATCTTGCAACATTGACAATTGACAGGGGGTCAATTACCCATATTTGGCAGTTAGTAATATCCATAATATATATGATTAGTCTGGCTTCTACTCATTACTTACAGTCATTATTTTTGTATTGTCCAGCTTTAATATTCTATCTTTTGTTGACACACACTTGCTGTTAAATTTCTGTTATGACAGCTTAACATCAAAAACTTAATTTCTCTTAACGTAATATTTAGTTCCAATTGCTAGAATTTGAGATAGCTTACATATAGTGAAAAGTATTAACTACAGTAAGATAAGTAGATTTATCATCATCTACTAAAGGTAGAAAAGTTCGATGTGTTGCTTGCCCTCAGATGATTTGGGCTGATGTACGGTTTCGACTTAACAACAGGAGTGATCAAAACTGCACTATACTATATGAAGGATCTAGTATTAACTTTACCCACTTATTTTCGTAATGAGTGTCAAAATTTTATTACAGCACTTAAGACTAATCAAGGATTAACAGCAAACTGTAAAAATAAGATGAAGATGATTAATTAATACATACTGATGAGTCGAAAATGCAGAAAGCAAAAATCCTAAGGATTAATGTGTAAGAACTATAATACACCATCAAGAATGATAATGTTGGGATCATGTAAGTGGCGTTTGACAAAATAATCTGTTAAACTAGTAACGATAAAGTAATTAAGAGTTGGCTTCAATTAAGTTAGCATCTAATTAATAACTATAACTAGTGTTGTATTGTCAACAGTATTATAGTGAAGGAAAAATTTTACCTTGATCAGAAAAATAGAATCAGCTTCCAATGGTTACATCCAAGGGGAAAACTAAATTTGTAAGTATTTAGCTATCAACTCTTACTAATAAGGCTATTCCGTTAAGGACAGTGTTTAAATAAATATAAAATTTCCAGGGAAGAGAGCCGACTTTTGTAGTAAAGTTTGATTATATCTCAAATTAATAGGGCTTTGCTATCGTACACTAAAAGCAGCTAATAGTTGACGTCTAAATACTTACCTAAATTAATAAAATCAATAAAAAGTATCACAGTTGTGACATATAGACTAACAGAATATAATAATATAGGAATAAATAGAAGTATTCAATAAGGGGGTAGAAGAAAGTTCAAGTACAAACTAAAATATGTATTACTTCGTTTCTTAGGTAAAGGATTTATAGCTAGGGTATGATTTTTGAGGTTTTAGGTATTTTCTTAAGTTAGTAGTATGTGTGGCAACATCACCAGACATAAATAAGTAATTACACCTCTCCAGAAAAGATTCTCTGACCCTTATGCTTAAGTTCCAAAATCAGTACTTTTGGATACGTCTATTGCGTATTAAACTTTCTTATAGTTTGACAATAACTGAAGAAAGAATGTTTTGATAGTATCAAACATAGATCCCTGGCAAATCCCCAGCTAGTATTTATAATTAGGTGAGGATCAAAGGCAGAAATACTAAGTACAATGTACACCCTTCATATCCGAATACTTGTAATTCAGTCGAGTTGGTGCTCGATTAATCAGTTCTTTTATTTAATTATCTGTGTTATTTTTTTGTTCAGATGAAGCTTAGAGCTAAAGATGCACTTCATAAGAAGTAAACACGAAAATCTCAGTAACTAATTGTGACACCTGATATGAGTTTTATGAAATAGTTCCAATTTTATTCAGATGAAGAGTGGCTGTTGATGTAGCTTAAGTCATCAGTAGAATAGGCGAAATGTAAACTTAAAACAAGCGAGGGATTAATATAGTTAAAAGTTTTAAAGCAATACTTGCTTTTCTACTTGTTAAATCACAAGATTTTACAGAAAAGCCTGAATTGAAAACTTAGTATATTTTAGAGCAGGGATAAGAAAACTACTCGTCGCTGAGGCTGGAACAAGCTATGTAAAAAAGAAACAGTATGTAGGTTATTCCTCTGACAAGAGTAACAATAAATAAGTTTAGTTGAGGTACTTGAAATGTAGGATATGATACTGGCATGACCACTAACTAGCCAGAAATTTAGAACTCTGAAGGCTGGGAAAAAAGAAGATTATAAGCACTTTTGAGAATAGTGAGGCACAATTTGAAACCAATCCTGTTACTATGGATCGTAGAACTTTGTACCTCATCAATTGTAAAACTGCTGTAATTAAAGTAAGCCTTACATTAGTAGATATTATTCGTAAAGATTCTAGTGTAAATCCCAGTTTCTAGGAAAAACATAAACCATATAGGTTTGGTCACTAGCTATACTGTCTTAAGATAGACAGAAAACTTCTGTAAAAGTAATTTATTCTTCAACTTAAGGAGCATGAGGAACGCGACATGATCCAGACTGACAACGTAATTGAAACCACTATTCAGCCTGAGCTAGAATCTAGCGAGTTATTTCAGCCAACCCCTACCAGACAAGTAAAAGATGATTTAGACATTTTAATTGGAGATAGAGAAGAATATGTAGATGCTCAGTCTGATAAGGGCGATCTAAAGTCTGGTAAAGTTACCAAATCTCCTACTCGGACTACGGGCAAAAAAAAGCATTATACAGAAGACTCGATTCGCCTTTATCTACAAGAAATAGGAAGAATCAGACTATTACGAGCTGATGAAGAAATTGAATTAGCTCGTAAGATTGCTGACCTACTAGAATTGGAGCGAATTCGAGAAGAGCTAATGTACCACTTAGAGCGAGAACCACAAGTGAGTGAGTGGGCAAATGCAGTAGACATGGAATTGCCCAAGTTTAAGCGTCGCTTAATACTTGGACGCAGAGCTAAAGAAAAGATGGTACAGTCTAACCTGCGTTTAGTGGTTTCAATAGCCAAAAAGTACATGAACCGAGGTTTATCATTCCAGGATTTGATTCAAGAAGGTAGTTTGGGATTAATTCGAGCCGCAGAAAAATTCGACCACGAAAAGGGATATAAATTTAGTACTTATGCAACTTGGTGGATTCGTCAAGCTATTACCAGAGCGATCGCTGATCAGTCTCGTACTATTCGTCTACCAGTTCATCTGTATGAAACTATATCCCGAATCAAGAAAACTACTAAGCTTCTTTCCCAAGAAATGGGTCGCAAACCCACAGAAGAGGAAATAGCAACTAGCATGGAAATGACTATTGAAAAGTTGCGTTTTATTGCTAAGTCGGCTCAACTTCCCATATCTCTAGAAACTCCTATTGGAAAAGAAGAAGACTCTCGACTTGGAGATTTTATCGAGTCGGATGGGGAAACTCCTGAAGACGAAGTATCCAAAAATTTATTGCGAGAAGACTTAGAAAGTGTTTTAAATAGTTTGAGTCCCCGGGAACGCGATGTATTACGCTTAAGGTATGGCTTGGATGATGGTCGAATGAAAACTTTAGAAGAAATTGGGCAAATATTTAATGTGACTCGTGAGCGGATTCGACAAATTGAAGCCAAAGCCCTTAGGAAGTTACGACATCCAAATCGGAACAGTATTCTCAAAGAATATATCCGCTAGAAATATTAGTTGTTTGTCTGTAAGCTAGCTTTTTTGAGCAGTTAGCGTTGCTGAATGATAGTGTGAGTTTATTTTCTCGTGAGCAGAAGTTCAAATAAATATATATATTTTATTTGCTAACTCATGCTAAGAATCAGCAACGCTTATAACTAGTCAATCATCATATATAGAAATCCCACATAGGTTGTGACAATTCAAAACCTAGAAATAAACTCCGAGATTGTTGTCCATTGGCTATTGTCCCCAAACCTCCATCCCAAAAAGCAGTAAGATTTTGGACAACACGAAAATTGGATTGCCATATAATCCGATACTGACAATACTTACCTTTAAAGCTTGGATTCAATCCTTAAGAACCTATTACTCATTTTATATTCTCTGGCCTAATCACCATCAGCCTAACAGTTTCTTAGTTTAATCATTATTGGTATTGTAAAATTTTATTAATTTTATAGAAAAACATAAAAAAATAACGAAAAATATCTTAGGCCGGGATTAGTTAAATTCCCATAAATAGGTTTATGAATGAAATTATCTTAGGAAATAACCCTAACTGGAAACAAGGTATAAATCTGGGAAAAAAACAATCAAAATTTTGTTCAAATTCCTTTTTTTAAGTTAATTGAACAACTAAAATACAAAGCAAAATTAGTAGGAATCAAAGTAATAATTAATCAAGAGAGTGATACTTCAATTGCTAGTTTTTTTTCGACTTGGACGATTTACCAGTTTATCAAAAAGGTGTCAAATATAGATTTAGTGGATATGATGTGAGAAGAAGACTTTATAAAGCTTCAAATGGTCTCAAATACAATGCTAATGTCAATGGAAGTTTAAACACATTACGCAAAGCACTCCCAAATGCTTTTAGCAATGGGATAAGTGGGTGTTGTAGTTCACCCCGCAATGGTGACCCTTAATTCAAACTAGGTCAAGGAACATTTTTCTATAGATTTAGTTACTATAAATAGTTCTGGCTTCTCCATAACAATACCCCGAAATTACTCCATATGCTGGGCATCTTAGAAAATCATCTAAATCAAGCTAGAAACAGATACTAAATGTCTTCTATTCTTATTTGCGATCTTAAAATCACCTTACTACCTTCCAACTACTAATTTGCCATTTTTGATTCCGACGAACTAGATTATAACGAACAAATAAGTTCTCATTATTAGAACTAGTCAATATGCCATTATCATAAAACTCTACCTTTTCTCTAACTTGAGCATCTACTTGAGCTTGATTAGCATCTATATTATTCATCTTCACACTACTTATGTCCAGATAATGCTCATACTTCCGGTAAGATTTTTCTCGTTTCAGAGTATTAGCAGTAGGCAGCCAACGAGAAAGTGCTGGCTCCACTAGAATATTTGATAATTGTTCAGTTTGATGATTAGGACCAAGAGCAGATGCTTTAATATCTAACCAACTTTGAATAACTCGTCGTGCTACTTCTTTTGTGATCGGTCCCGATACGGGGAGGATGGTCCGATCAGGTTCTGGAATTTCTATTGGGGGCCTGTCCAATTGCACCATAGGTTGTCCACTCTCTAATCCTAAAGCATTTACTAACCAGTCAATAGTTTTAATTGTTAATAACCCAATAAATCCTAATGCTAACAATCCCACAATTGCAATTAGTGTTAAACGACCAAACTTAACAGGTTCTCTTCTAGCTGAAGTTCTACGTGAACTACGATCTGGGATAGATTGGGGGCCCAGGGACGTACTTTCATTAAATTCAGGTGGACTACCTATACTCCTTTCCATAATTCTTCCTGAATAGTGACTAAAATTCGGAGTAGTTACTTGTTTTACCACACCTCCAGTAGATGATGATTTTTGTAATTTTTGAAGGGACTCATCAGAACTCGCTCCTAGTGGACTAGAACTTCTTTTACTTTTAGAAGCAACAGTAGCAGTAGTAATACCGACACTAGAAATACCTTTATGCTCTAAATCTGATACATTTGATTTTTCGAGTTCCTTCGGGCCGAATATTTGTTTTGTATTGTGATCGTGACGAGGTTGAACAACTACCCATTGATTAGCTGCCTCTACTTCTGCAGGTAAAGCTTCAAGATAAGCTTGAACGTGCTGGTCTGCAAAATAGTCTTTCAAAGAAGCAGACACCTCAGACAAATCACGGAAATGTGGAAACACCTCCTCTTTCAACCAATGTTCGGCATAAAGACATAGGCCAGGCAATAAATCTGGAGATTCTTGAGAATTTTCTTTAATAAAGGATAGAGGTTCGTTTTCATGGCTAAGTTCTAATGAACGACTAGCCTCTTCAGTTTGCCCTAAAAGTAAAGCACAGACAGATTTCTCTAAATTTACATCTTGACTTCGACCCAATTGCATTAACATCAACTTAGCCTGACGAATCAAGGCTGGTTGTTTTTCGCTAAACCCTTGAGCTAAAAAAGTATAAACTGCTAGATATGTACCAACTGCCGAAGGACGACGAGCTTCAGCCTCAAATAATTTCTTTTGCTCTGCTGTAGTTAAGTGTTGACGTAGCTGCTGAACAAACTTCAGAAAATCCTCTATGCCAAGTCCCGATAGATCTTCACCTTGGCCATCAATCCCTCCCCGTTCATTGAGCATATCCTGGAGAATTTCTAGTCCACGGCGACGGTCTAGAGCTATTTCCTCCGGTAATGCTATTAGCTCCATTACTCTATAAGGACGTAGCTTATAAAGGTCAGCTTGTATCTCTCCTCGTACTTGAACAAATAGGTTTTCTCGCAGCAACAACCCTAAGCCTGCTTCTAAGGCTGTAGCTGCACTTTCATATTGTCCTTGTTGCCATTCCTCTCTACCCAGTTCTAGATTAGCTAGAGCAACTGTAAGGACAACATCCGGCAAAACTAGTGCTGGGTCTCCCAAGCGTCCATCCTTAATGGTAGCACTATTATTGATAAGATAGGGATGACTGACTTTCAATACTAGCTCATATTCTCCTAGCTCTTGTAAGATCAGGATTGCTCCCACAAATTGTGGATATTCTATTTCTATGCTTGGACTCTTAGAGTCAAACTCAGAGGCAACTTGGGTCTGTTTGTTTTGAGAACTTATCCTTTTTCCTAACCGCCTAGAAGCAATTTTCGGAATAACAACTCCAGTTTCCTGAAGTTTTGTTTCTTCTTCCTCTGCCTTATCAAGACTTATCTCAGAACTTGGATTTAGTTCTTCTACTTCTGGCTCATAGGTTTTAGCTAAAAAGCTACCATCGTAGGTTTCGCGTTTTTCAGGGTCGCAAAGAACAGCATAAGCTTCATCTATAAGCTGTTTACGAGCAACTATTGTTGCCTCAGAATACTCCCTTCTAGGAAACTGTTGAGTGCGGTCTCGATGTGCCTGACGTAACTGTTCGGCAGAAGCCTGAATTGGTAAACCTAAAATTCGATAATAATCTAGTGGAATCCGCACAGTGTTTTTCCTCAAAGGCAAGTTACTGTATTCTTAATAATATCGTTTCTTGCTTGGAAACAAGGTTTTTCTTTACTAGTCTACAACATTAGGTGTTAAAAGCTAGTAGAATTTATTTGCTTTAATATACCAATCCCATATAAGCTGCTAATTATAAAGCCATTAGGGACTTTGGCTAAACATTAGACCAACAAAAATTCTTACTCATTGTACTAGCTTAGGACACATAAAATGATTCAAGAACGTACCGCACCTATATTTGATACTAATAGTATAAAAATAACTAAAGAAGAAGGATTAATACTATATGAAGATATGGTTTTAGGACGCTTGTTTGAAGATAAGTGTGCTGAAATGTATTACCGAGGTAAAATGTTTGGCTTTGTCCATCTTTATAATGGACAAGAAGCAGTTTCTTCCGGTGTGATTAAAGCCATGCGCCAAGATGAGGATTTTGTTTGTAGCACTTACAGAGATCATGTTCATGCTCTAAGTGCTGGTGTGCCTGCACGAGAAGTAATGGCTGAATTATTTGGCAAAGCTACAGGTTGCTCTAAAGGTCGTGGTGGCTCAATGCATATGTTCTCAGCTACACATAATTTATTGGGAGGTTATGCTTTTGTGGCTGAAGGTATTCCTGTGGCGACTGGGGCAGCTTTTCAAAGTAAATATCGTCGAGAAGCTATGGGAAATGAAACTGCTGACCAAGTAACGGCTTGTTTCTTTGGAGATGGAGCTTGTAATAATGGCCAGTTTTTTGAATGTCTAAATATGGCTACATTATGGAAACTACCAATTATTTATGTAGTAGAAAATAACAAATGGGCAATTGGTATGGCTCACGAACGTGCTACTTCTGAACCGGAAATTTACAAAAAAGCTCATGCCTTTGGTATGGTAGGTGTAGAAGTTGATGGTATGGACGTATTAGCTGTAAATTCTGCTGCTCAAGAGGCTGTTGCTCGGGCTCGTGCTGGGGAAGGACCAACTTTAATTGAAGCTTTGACTTATCGTTTCCGAGGACATTCCTTGGCAGACCCTGATGAATTGCGAGATCGAGAAGAAAAGGAATATTGGTTTTCTCGTGACCCTATTAAAAAATTTACAACTTACTTAACAGAAAATAATTTGGTAGATGTCGTAGAGTTAACAGCAATTGATCAAAAGATTGAGAAGTTAATTACTGAGGCTCTTGATTTTGCTACAAATAGTCCCGAACCAGGCTCTGATGAACTCTATCGGTATGTTTTTGCAGAGGATTAGTTAGTCAGATTGTTGATTTAATTGTAATTGAGCTTTCTTTCAAAATTAAGTAATTGGGTTTCTTATTAAAATAGAGCTAAAAAGACTTTCTTGACTAAATCCTTGAGAAGCTTAAAACCATAATTTTCAATTTGACACGAGATGAATCTATGGTGATCAATTAATGTAACTTCAATGGGACATTAATTGACAAATACTGGTTTTGACCTTGATGGTAAAAATTAATGTTAATCATAACAACAATAAGGTTAATTTTTTCTGATGGTGGGAAGGGCTTATCAATACGAGCTAATACCAAGTACAATAAGTATCTTCTACAAATGACTAGGCTATTTATTAAGGAATCAAAATTCAGAATAAATGGCTTCAATACCATCTTTTAGGCAATCCTAGATGACAATCTCTAAAGGATAAATAAGTCACTAAGACTTTAACAAAAAAGCCAAGAGCCCATTACAGTAGTTCGATACAATAAAGTTAGAGATTACTTAAATCAATCTGCTAGATATTTAATCAACTGGTGTAGCGAAAATAATATATCTATTATTGTTGTACGTGTTAAAAAGGGGATGAAATATAAAATAAACTTAGGCTCCCAAATTAACCAGAATTTTGTACAAATAGCGCACAATGTTTCTAGATTGAAACTAAAAGCTATATGTGATATAGCAATCCGCGCATAGGTTGCGACAAATCAAAAAGTAGATAAAAAAGTTGAAACTCTTAACTGTTGACTGTTGCCTGTTGTTTGTTGCCTAAAAAACAGTAAGATTTTTGCCACGAATAAAATAGGATTGCTATAGATACGAACTAAATTACAATACTAAAATATCCTTAAACAATCCTATCTAAAGAGTGAAATAAATGGGCAGCTATAAGGCAGGAGGCAGAAACAACACAAATTGGAGTTATTTTTTAAGAAGTCTAGTCATTTTACAAATGATCTAGGATTGCTATAGGTTGTAATTTTTATCTAGGGAGGTTTGGTCTCTAAACTGAGCGCGAAAATCGGATTTGAAGACCAAACTCCTACAGTTTTTTTCTCACATCTCATTTCCTATTACTATACAGTTAAAACGATATTTATTAAATTTCTATGGATAGGGATGAAATGAAAATAAGCAATGTTGTGGGGCGAGACCATAGCATATTTCGGGCATATAAGGTACAAGGTAAATAGTAAAAATTATGTAGTGCGAGCATCTTCCTCCCGTAGACGTACCTCATAACAAGGTCAAGCGCTGTAAATACTAATTCAGTAAGTCTTTTGGTTAGGACAATAAATTTTGATTGTAAGGTAACAAACAATAGGGAACAGGTAGCAGAGAAATGTCAAACACCTATTGGCTAAGGTTAGCAGACCTTTGGACGGCAAGCCCTACATATAGCGCTTTTGCATAAGTCCTGACATAGGTAACTTAATATTGTAATTCTATGTATGGGTATGGTGAAAATTAACTCCCCGAAAGTTAAGTAGATAAAGGAAAAAGCTAAAGAGTAAATTTCAATGACTCTGAAACACTGAGCATCAGGGTAGAGTTGCTAATTCTTGAGTCATCGGAAATTCTTTCCCAGGGGTGTTAAATTTAGTTTATCGCCATAATAAAAACCAAATATAAATCTCCATAGACATTCAGGAGTCGACAGTAAAGGATTTCTAAGTCAAACAATATTACTTTTGATAAAATATGAAGAATCAGGAGAAGTAAAAAAAGTAAGTCTACTCCACAAATTGGATAATTTATTTTTTACAAAAAAACGGGTTTAGACCCTTCCAGGGTGGCTTTATTCCGTTTTTAAGTGGCAGATAATACACTTAATCTACTACAATATTATTAATATTATTATTATTATAAAAAAAGGAGGTGATGTTAGTTGTATGGAAGTCAACAGGAGTTAATCAAAAATCCCATACTTTTTCGCTTTTTGGAGTATTTTTATAATACAGCAAATAAACTTATTAATTTTGGGATTTGTTGGGAGAATAAATGGCACTTTAAATCAGGGTACATCACAGGTAAATATGATTTAGAAAAACAATTAAAGCCAAATTTTAATTATAATTTTCTACATTTTCAACCAGCACAAAAAAACTCTCAGAGCAATGACAGATTTTTTTCACTCCTATAAAAGGCTTGCTCAAAACTATCTATAGCACTCCTATGAGGGTTCGTGGCGAAAATCTTACTGTTTTTTAGGATACAAGAAACAGGGAATAGAGAATAGGTAAGAGTTTCAAAAGTTTTATTTACTTTTTGATTTTTCGCAACCTATTTAGGGCTTGCTATAGCAGGAGAGTCTTCAAAAAAAACTCTGAGTATTGAAAGAAAATAAAGCTAGAGTACCGACAAAAAAATCAAAGCTACCCTTAAAGTTGATAGTATTTTGTTGAATTTTCCCAACAATCTTGACCTTACCAACAAACAAGTAATAACAATTAAAGAGAACTATCCTCGAGGATTTTGGTCAAAAAAGTTGGTTAAAAACACTGAAAAACACAATCGCCTAAGTCAATAGGCACTCTATAAAAGTAGCAAAATTAGTGATTAGCCATTGCCTTAAATATATGTCTTAAATGTATAATTAGCAGGATTATTGTTAGATAGAATAAGGAGCAAAAAGATAGTATTAACGTTAGTATTAGTGGGAAAAAATAACCAATAGTTTGTGCAAATCGACCCTGCTAAACTCAAAGAACTCATCAACCAGTTGTTAAAACTCAATAAAATAGGTTGTGTTGAAAAAACAAGAGTCAAATCTTTTACAGATGAGGTTTTTAGATGATGATATACTCGCCAAAATTGGTAAAAGACACCATAGCTGGAAACCATTAGCAAAGGAAATTGAACCGGATTTATATCAAAGTAAAAACGGTTTATTAGTTAATACCAATTCTGATGGTACAGCTAATATTCTGAAATATCAACAACTTTGAGATTTTCTCTTAAAGAAGTTAGTAAAAATAGTTTGATAATGCCATATAGAGTCTAATTTTGGATTGCTTCAGCAACCCCTTATTTCAAAGCTGGGAAAATCAATATGCTTTAAGTAATAGACTCAATAGATATTGTAGGAGAATTTAAAGAAAACTTCTCCATCGGGAGGCGAAAGTTCGATTATTGATTCAGTAGAGACTAAACAATTACAAATTAATAATGATGAAAAATACAACAGGCAAAGTATTTTGGAAACAACCTTTAACTTATTTATTACTAATAGTAGGAGCAGTGGGAGGATTGTTAGGTGAGCGATTGATATTCCAGACAAGTAGTTCTTCGGAAAACTCAAGCCAGCTTGCTCAATTATCCCTTACTCAATCTCTTGGCAAAACTGATAAGACTTCTAACTCAGAAAAATCTACTTGGCTACCAGTTAGAGGGGCTATTTCCCAGGGCAACTTTATTGTTGATGCAGTCCAAAAAGTCGGCCCGGCAGTGGTCAGGATTAATGCTTCTCGAACCGTCAGCCAAAGACCTAATATGTTTGGTAGAGGAATGCCAGAAGATTTCTATGGTTTTGAATCACCAGGATTGCGTAATGGTCCAGTTCAAAAAGGAACTGGTTCTGGTTTTATCATTAGTTCTGATGGTAATATTCTCACAAATGCTCATGTTGTTGAGGGTTCAACTGTTGTAGAAGTTGTTCTTAAAGATGGTCGGCGTCTTTCAGGTACAGTTTTGGGTACAGATTCTGTAACTGATGTAGCAGTAGTTAAAATTGATGCTGATAATCTTCCAACGGTTAATATCGGAGATTCGAATAATCTGCAACCTGGAGAATGGGCGATCGCTATTGGCAACCCTCTAGGTCTAGATAATTCTGTGACAGTGGGCATCATTAGTGCTACAGGTCGCTCGAGTAATGATGTGGGTGTTCCAGATAAGCGGGTAGGGTTTATTCAAACGGATGCTGCGATTAATCCTGGTAATTCCGGTGGCCCTCTATTGAATCAAAATGGTGAGGTAATTGGCATTAATACGGCTATTATTGATGGTGCTCAAGGTTTAGGATTTGCAATTCCTATTAATAATGCCCAACAAATTGCTCAACAATTAATATCGGTGGGTAAGGCAGAACATGCTTATTTAGGTATTTCCATGCAGACTTTGACACCGCAACTTAGGCAAGAACTTAACCGAAACTTAAATAGAAATATTCAGTTGTTTAGTGACCGAGGAGTATTAATAATGCAAGTTGTTCCAGGTTCTCCTGCTGATAAAAGTGGTTTAAAACCTGGAGATATAATTCAAAAAATTGATAATCAAACTATTACTTCATCTGAAAATGTACAACAAATTGTTCAGAACAAAACAGTAGGTAGTTTGTTGGGGTTAGAAATTAATCGGAATGGTCAAAACTTGAATTTTCAGTTGCGAACTGGAAATTTACCATATCGGTTAAGAGGATAGTTTGGAGATTATTTAAGCTTCTTTACAGTAGTAGTAGTATATCTTAATAGACATCTCTAGACACTAAGTTTTAGTTTAGTAATTGTAAAGGCTTGAGAGTAATTATTTGGGAAACTGGGTTTGGGGAGGGGAACATTTTATACCAATTCCTAAAAGTAAATAGGTTGACTGAGGCAAAGCTTAAGTTATTAAGTAATTAATACAAAGGGAATAACTTTTTTGCACAATCTACCCTCTCGAATTGTGTTGAGTAGATAGGTGTTAAAATTTGTCCCTATGTAACAAAATGTCAATTCACATCAAACCAACTGTAAGTGGTAGTTTGGACTCGATTTACCAAACTAAATATAGTGAGGGCTCTCTTTTGGGTACCTACTTAATTACTTTTATGTTTACTTTTCCCTTGCTCCCTTACTCCCCTATTCTCCCTCCAACGCAGGGGTTTCACTAGGAGTAGAAAAAAAATACTTAAGTTGAGTAAGACTTTAATTATTAAGTAATTAACACTTGTGGAATAGCTTTTTTTAATGATTAGCATGTCAATATGTGTTAGCTTTATAAATACTCATCTCTCTCCCCTACTGTGAGCTTTCAGCTCGAGGGCAATTCCATTGGCCATGGTTCAATATATATCCATGAAAGTAATAGATTACTTAGTATTGCTTATCATCTTTCCGGTGTGAGACTTTTAATTCTTCTTGGAGGATAACTCCTCCTTTTAGCTGATAGCTGAATGATACTTAAGATTGAAAAAAATCCTAATCTAATGATTTTTTTGAAGCAATGAATAATTACCTCTTATTTTCAATAATAGGATTAGTTAGGATGAATATATATGATGAAAATTAATAGAGAGAAAAGTTATGGAAGTATTACAAGTAGCTCAGTTAGGGAATGATGTATTGCGATGTAAAGCTCAACCAATTAACAATATTTCGGATCAAAACTTAGGGCGAATAATAGATAATTTAATTGCTACAGTCATTGAAACAAATGGTGTGGGAATTGCTGCTCCACAAGTTTCGATTAGCGATCGCTTATTTATCATGGCTTCAAGACCCAATCTCAGATATCCTAACGCTCCAAAGATGGAGCCAACAGCTATGATTAATCCTAGATTAATATCTCATTCAGAAGACAGAGTCAAAGATTGGGAAGGTTGTTTAAGTGTCCCAGGAATTAGGGGTTTAGTATCAAGATATAGAGTAATCAACGTAGAATATACAAATCGAGAAGGAAAACTAGAAAGACAAGAATTAACAGATTTTATGGCTAGAATTTTTCAGCATGAATATGATCATCTAGAAGGTATAGTGTTTTTAGATCGTGTAGAAAGTACCACAGATTTAATGACAGAAGATGAATATCAGAAACAAATTCTTCAATTAAAGAATTAGGAGGTATAAATTCAGGAGCGATTTCTAGAGTGTTCAGCAGAATATTTATTGGAGAAAATCAGGAATACACTATAAATATATACCCTATAACAAGAATGATAAAATTGATAGACAAAATTCATCAGGAGCTATTTATGATAAATTGACTATTTCTTAAAGGTCTAGCATATAGCGTTTTTTATTTTTATGAGATACAACTTTGTCATTCTTCCCCATTCCCGATTCCTTATTCTCTGTTCCTGAAAAATATATAATTAATCACATTAAAATCAGATTGCTATCTATAACCATAGTTGAAAACAAATTATCATTAGTTCAATATGTAATGCCAATTTGTCTTAATTGTCTAACTATTTTTTTCCTTTATAGTATTCTTTTACTTGGAAAAATAAATGTCAGAATATTTATTAATATATAGTATAATCTGTTGAGGATATATTGAGAAGTTTTAGTATCAATTTCAGAATATTAAACAGTCCACTAATAGATTATAACTATCGCTCAAGTTTTTCTCTATTCCATATCATAATCAGGGTTTTTTTTATTTTATTACTAAACAGCAAGAGCTTGAGTTATAATTGTTTTACGTAATCTATATATTGCGCTAGTTGTACTTAAAAATAGTAAATATATCAAGGAGATATTTATGAGTATTAATCTCAGTAAAGGTGAAAGAATTAGTTTATCTAAAGAAGCCCCTGGAATGAAAAAAGCTGCGGCAGGTTTAGGATGGGATGTAAATGCCTCAGATACAGGTTCAGATTTTGACCTTGATGTTTCCGTATTTATGTTAGGAGCAAGTGGCAAAATTCCTCAAGACAAATATTTTGTTTTTTATAATAATCTTAAATCAGCTGATGGTTCAGTAGAATCTATGGGAGATAGTCGCACAGGAAAAGGAGAGGGAGATGATGAAACTATCACTGTAGATTTATCAAAGGTTGATTCGACAATTGAAGAAATTATTTTTGTTGTTACTGTATATGAAGCAGAAAAAAGAAGGCAAAACTTTGGACAAGTAAGAAATTCTTATATTAGAATTTATGATGGGGAAACTCAAGAAGAAATAGCTAAGTACGAGCTAGAAGAAGACTTTTCTAGAGAAACAGCTATAGAGTTTGGGAAATTGTATAAAAAAAATGATGAATGGAAATTTCAAGCGGTGGGAGAAGGTTATAATTCTGGCTTAGAAAGTTTTGTGCAAAAATATACCTAATAAATTAATTGATTGATTGATTGATTGATTGATTGGTTTATTTATTTATTTACCGAGTTTCTTAGGTGATGTTATATGTAACCACTCAATTTTTTTTCTTCTTTTAAATACCCTATTTCCCTGATTACTATTCCATGAGGAGGTCGTATGCAACGTCCCTACTAAAAAAATAAATTTTGTGACTCACCACTATGGGAGATGGTATTGTGAACTATTAATGGGTAATAAATTCTGCTGACAAAATGTAAACTAATACGGTTTAGATAATACTCGGACTATTATGAGATAGAACCATTAAATTAGCTATTCAGACTAGAGAACAGCCCAAAATAATCCTTGAGAGAACCTTGTTGAAATAAATATAAATAGGTTGAGTTTAGAGGATAGGTTTAAGTATATATTTGAAAATCAACTCAATAATTTGAGAGGTTAAATAAATAGATATGACTCCAACTCAAAATTAACTTTATTTACTATTTACTAAATTCTGCCCCCAGACATAAATTATTCTCACAAGAAAACAAAACCCCCCTTTAATAAGGAATAAGAAAATAAAATTCAGTATTTCCAGCTTCCTACTTCAGTAGAATGCACTGATAAGTGAAATGATTCTAGTACAATATGATCAATCAACACCAATTAAATTATGATATTGAAAGATGCTTAAAGTTATCCATTCAGAGAGGGAAAATAAATGTCTGTTAAACTTAGCAAAGGTCACAGAATTAATCTTTCTAAGGATGCACCAGGGTTAATAAAAGTTGCTGTTGGTTTGGGATGGGATGTTAATCCCACCGATACAGGTACCGAATTTGATTTAGATGCCTCTGTCTTTATGTTAGGAGATAATGGAAAAATTCCAGAAGACGAATACTTTGTTTTCTACAACAATTTAAAATCTCCAGATGGTTCCGTCAAGCATTGGGGAGATAACAGAACTGGAGAGGGGCAAGGGGATGATGAAACAATAGAAGTAGATTTAACTAATGTCAATTTTAGTATTGAAGAACTACTTTTTGTTGTAACTATACATGAAGCAGAAAAAAGAAGGCAAAATTTTGGGCAGGTTAAAAATTCTTTTATTAGAATTTATGATCTAGATACTCAAGAAGAAATAACAAAGTATGAATTAGAGGAAGATTTTTCCAGAGAAACTGCTATAGAATTTGGTCGTCTCTATAAGAAAAATAGTGAATGGAGATTTCAAGCAGTTGGAACAGGATATAATACTGGGCTACAAACCTTTGTGGAAAAGTATGTTTACTAATGAGTAAAAGAGTATTTTTTATAGTTCAATAACTAATACCAAAACTTTTAAAAATCAAGGTTAAAAATACTTAGCAGTTAGTAAATAATTATAGCTACTAGGGAAAAACGTAACCATTCAACCATTAGCCTAGTAGGGCTAAAAATGATAGAGATGAAAATGCAGCAAGAAATATATTAGTTGCGGGTGGGTATACCGAGATAAAAAACGGACAGGTTGGCCAACATAAGACTACTGGCAAAGTAGCAACAGTCAAGGCTCGGTACGAAACCCAGTGCCTAACAGCCGGGGAGGATGTTAAATGGAAGATTAAGTCACTTTTCAACCAAAAATCGATCAAACTAGTATGATTTCTTATTGACTGTCGTGAAAATTTTTCAAAGTTTATATAGGGTAATAAATAGATGACTATAAATCTCAAAAAAGGGCAAAAGATTGTACTTGATAAAAGTGAATATGATCTATCAAGGCTGACAATGGGACTAGGATGGGATGTAGCAAAATCTTCAGGTGGTTTAGCTGGTTTATTTGGTAATAGATCAAATTTTGACCTTGACGGCTATGCTATTTTATTAGGAGAGAATGATAAACTGAAAAACTATAAAGAAGATGTAGTTTATTATGGTCATTTAGAATCTAAGGATAAGACAGTAATTCATTCAGGGGATAATCTGACCGGAGAAGGAGAGGGAGATGATGAACAAATAATATTGAAAATAAACTCTATTCCTGAGAAATACCAAAAAATAATTCTCGCAGTAAGTATTTATCAAGCTAAAGAAAGGAAACAACAATTTGGAATGGTAGAAAATGCTTTTGTTAGAGCTATTGATAATAAAGGGGTAGAAATAGCAAAATATACCTTATCTGGTAATGGTACTTACGAAGGTAAAATATCAATGTTAATGGGAGCAGTTTATCGAGATAATACATTGTGGAAATTTAATGCTTTGGGGGATCCTCTGGATAGTGATATGAATGGTGTAGTAAGTTCATTTATGAAATAAATAATAAATAAATAAATAATTAATAATTCAATTAATTAATTAATCAAGCTTTAAAGCTTATCCCTATCTTCGAGAGATCTGATGAAGATATAGAATTTATGACGGGTTTAGCTAATCAAGCTGCGATCGCTATAGATAATGCCCTACTCTATAATAAAGATACAAACAGAGGCCATCATCAGAAATAAATTAGAGGGTTTCTTGACTATAAATATAGCAAGAAAACTCAAATAAACAGAGAAATTATAAATAGTTAAGACAGGAGCAACAGTCTGGTTTTCTGATATTTATAGCTTGACAAAATATCTTCAATTACAGAGACTGTGTAAAATAATTTCGATGTTGAATGAGTATTTTAAAATTATAGTCGTTTCACAATAGAATTGAGACAAGTATTTCTTGCTATGAAAGTATTTTAGAAAAAAAAGTTTCATTCTTATTTAAAATGACTATATGGTCAAAGATATTGTTTTTAGGTATGAAGGAACCCTCGAAAAAAAAATCTATATAGGAGATACTTTATTCCCTATTTTGGGTGCTCCTTATCAAACTGCTAATGATGAAGAAAAAGCTATAAAAGGGCAATTAATATGTAATGGTCAGTTCGTCTGTTAAATGAACAAGGAGAAAAACGTCACGGAAAACTAATTGCTATTCGTATAGGAATTAATTTTTGTAAAATTGCACTGTGCAATATTAGCTCGGAACAGTTAATTCGATGTGCTCCTGTCGGCAATATAACCAATGTTACTAGCCGAATATATAGTGAAGCAAAGGCTAAATAAATTATGATTAGTCAAACTATAAAAGAAAAACTCAAATCACAGATTTTTACCTTAGAAAAAATTCCCCTAGTCATAATTAAACGAAAAGATGAACCCTAACAACTCTGTCGTTTACTTTAGCAACAAGTAAAATCAAAACTAGATGAAAAAAGTTGCAGAAATTTTGATTATTTAAACTAGAACAAAGGCTAAAACCAAAGAATTGTTTTTTTGTTGAGCAAAAATTTCTCCTAATTATGTATATAGTAATCCGCCCATAGGTTGCGACAAATAAAAAAGTAGATAAAAAAAGTAGATAAAAAAGTTGAAACTCTTAACTTTTGACTTCTCTCTATTGCTTTTTGCCTAGAAAACATTAAGATTTTTGCCACGAATAAAATAGGATTGCTGTAGCATAATGTAAATATGAAATAAATATACAGTAAAGACTTTTTGAGCAAATTCACTTTTTAAACTTTTGACTTTTAAACTTTGACTTTTGACTTTATGAAGGATTATTGCTTTGTTTCTCAGAAATGAGACTCTGGTAATAGCCATCTACTATTGTCGGTAAGGAACTAATATATAATTATGTAAGTATTGATGTACAAACCATTTCTCGAATATTTAGAAAAAGAGTTATTTAGCAAATTTGACCTGCGTAGCAGACCAATTCCTGCTGGCTTAGAAGCCAACGTTAGTAATAGAGGGAAGAATAAAGCTACGATTCAGAGCTGGTGCTATGAGTGTGCTGAACTAAGAAAAATACGTTACACCTACATCGATGCAGGAGCTACAGCTCAGGTATTTAATAGTGTAATTTATCCTAGTTACCACTACGATATTCCACTGCTAGGGATTGACTTATTATCTTTCGGTGAAAAGAAAATTTTAATAGTATTAGACTTTCAACCTTTATTCCAGGAAGAATCCTACTTGACTAAGTATATAGAGCCAATGCGATGGAAAAGAGAAGAATATAATGACTTGGCTCAAAACTTAGAAATGAGGTTTTATGATGCCAATCAATATTTTTCTAAATATTTATTATTTGCCAGACCAGATGCAGAGACAGTAAAAAATAGATTTTTCCAGGCTTATAAAGATTACATTAGTTTATATTGGGAAATGTTAGAGAAAGCCAAAATTATACAGACAAAAGGAGAGATTCAAAAGATAGTTAAAGCCCAAAAAGATTACGATCAATATAGTGCTGAAAGGGACCCAGCATCAGGATTATTTAGTAGTTATTTTGGCCATGAATGGTCAGAAAAGTTTCTCTACGAATTCTTATTTGAAGACGCCGTACCATTAGGAGTTCCTACTAGCACTCGATGACTTTATTAACTGTTAAGCTAAGGATTTAATTAAAACCTCTCTAAAAGTTTCAGGGGGGTCTCGCAGTTTTTTAACGGGATTTGATGGAGAAAAGTTTATTGATATAAGTAATCGGCATATTACTAGAAACTTTCGTTGGGGGCAGTATATTGACAAACGAATAAAAGCTAAGACCGGATTAAAAGGTCATAAAAATTAAGACAAAAGACACTAAATAAGCAAGAATATTAATAGGTTGTTTATTAGGATAAAAAACCTCATATATGAAGTCCAAAAAAAGTAGCAAAAAGGTTAACAACCCAGCAAAAGCGTTATCTTTCTTCCTACTTTTGAGTCATTACAAGTGGTTACCAAATCAGATAAAAAGAAACGTAAATAACACTCAAAAACAGTTCGCCAAACCGGCTTATTAGGCACGTAATTGTTTCAAACAAACTCTTAAGTTCCATGGTTTCAAACGAGGGGCAACCATATTATAGATGTAAGTGAGGAATATACTTCCAAAATCTGTACAAAGTGTGGCCATGTTGAACAAAACTTAGGAGGCTCAAAGGGTTTTAAATGTCCGCACTGCAGTCACTAAATACCAAGAGATTGGAATGGCGCTTGGGGAATATTCCTCAAAGCATTGCGAGATAATGCCAATGTTGATAGTTCTGTCCTCCCATTGCTATCAAGGGTTTTCACTACTTTTACCGGGAATTGCCAGTCTTGATGTATCTGTAAACCAGTTTTGATTGTAATTGCTGAAATCTGACGTATGTGAACCACCATAAATATTAAGTTCCTTGAGGCAACAAAAATCCACAGTATGGCGTAAATAATCAAAATCTTTTGGCAGCCACGGACTAAACTTGAGAGTCGTGAGAATGTCCTAAGCTCCCTGGCGACTGCTGTAAGTATTCAGCGCTATTAACAATAGTTAGAGTTTGCTGAAAAAGTCTTTTTTAAGGATCAGGGGACCGGGGGAGTAGGGGGAGTAGGGGAGTAATTATGGGCAGAACTCGGGCCAATAATGCCCTGATTTTTGAGCATAAAGCTCTGAAAACCAGATACTTGTTGAATGCCCAAAAAGCCTAAAATCTTCATCTCTTAATGCTTTTATATTTAATTGGCGAGCCCTAGTTAAGCTTTTGTGCATTTAAACGACTTATTGTCGTATACTCACCTTGATAGAAAGAACTTTCTAAATTGTAAATTAATTCTAAATTCTAAATTCTAAATTAACTCTAAATTAATTATAAATCATAAATTCTAAATTCTTTTAACCCTTCAGCATAAGTGCCTTCTACCCGCTGCCTTAGCATTGTAATAAACGTCCCTTGTTAATCGGATTTGGTATCATTTCAAGATATAGTTTTTAATCCATTTTTTTGGTAACAACCCCTTTTCATAGAGGAGAAAAAAGGAAATTTTGGATTTTTTTTGCCTCCCTATTAGTTGGAGGTGCTGATAACTGACAAGAAACATAACACCCACTAAAAATATTGTGAATTTATATCAACCTTTTCTAGATTATGCTTTAACTCAGCTGGAGCAGGAACTAGAACTACAGCCTTACCCTATACCCTCAGGATTTGAGCATAAAGTTGCTACGACTGGCAAGGGCAAAAAGGAACAAGAAGTAAAGACAACCAGTTATGCCCACTGTAGCCCTAAACTCAGGCAAATCCGAGCGGCCCATGTCCAAGGTGGCAGTGCCCTCCAAGTGTTGAATTTTGTTATATTCCCTCATCTTAATTATGACTTACCCTTTTTTGGGGCAGACCTAGTTTCCTTGCCAGGGGGACATTTAATCGCCCTAGATATGCAGCCTTTATTTCGGGATGACCCCCAGTATCAAAAAAAGTATACTCAGCCAATATGGGAAAAATTCCAAGAACATCAGAAATATTTACCTTGGGGAGGTGATTTTCCAGAAGAAGCAACCCCATTCTTTTCTCCAGCTTTTCTTTGGACTCGTCCTCAGAAAACTGAGTTAGTTGAGACAAGAGTGTTCGAGGCGTTCAAAGATTATTTGCAAGCTTATTTGATTTTTGTCAAGCAAACAGAGCAGATTACTAATTCAGAGAAATTAGCAGAAATAAAAGAAGCCCAACTGCGTTATCTCAGATATCGAGCGGAAAAAGATCCAGCCAGGAAAATGTTGACCCGATTTTATGGCCATGAGTGGACAGAAGAGTATATTCATGGCTTTCTGTTTGATCTAGAAAGAAAATTGGCCTTGAATCCTGCTTAACTTTTTGACGTGAAAGAAGTTTGTTAATAATTTGTAATAAATAAAAACACAACAGCATTGTATAAAGAATACCTGGAGGGTTTAAAAGATATGAGAAAATGAAGAAAATCAGTGGTTTATGAGCTCTAAAGCCTTCTCATAAATATTGTAAAATTTTCTCATGATTTTCAAACAGTCCTGGTCTTAACTTTTTTAGGTATGGACACCTAACCTGAAAAAAACTAAAAAAATACCAATAGCATCGAAAAGCAACTAAAAAAAATAAAATTAGGAGAATTGATTAATGTTTGATGCTTTTACAAAAATAGTTTCCCAGGCAGATGCCAGGGGTGATTTTGTTCCTGCTTCCACTATTGACGCTCTGAGTAAAATGGTTGCAAATAGTAATAAACGTTTAGATGCCGTTAACCGCATCACTAGCAATGCTTCTACTATTGTTGCTAATGCAGCTCGTGCTTTATTCGCGGAGCAGCCTCAGTTAATTGCCCCTGGTGGAAATGCTTATACAAGCCGTCGTATGGCAGCTTGTTTGCGTGATATGGAAATTATTCTACGTTATGTAACTTATGCTATTTTCTCTGGTGATGCAAGTGTACTAGAAGACCGTTGTCTCAATGGCCTTCGTGAAACTTACTTGGCGTTGGGAACTCCTGGTGTTTCTGTGGCGGTAGGTGTCAAAAAAATGAAAGAAGCAGCTATTGCCATTGCTAACGAGCCGGCAGGTATTACCTCTGGAGATTGCTCTGATCTAAATGCTGAGATTGGCAGCTACTTCGACCGCGCAGCAAGTTCAGTTGCCTAAAAGAAACTAAGTTTAAGGATAAACCTTAGTATCTCTATATGTTTTAAAATTCTACCAAATATAATTGTACTAACAATCATAACGCAAGTACCTTAAAAATGAAAACTCCTCTAACTGAAGCAGTAAGTGCTGCTGATTCTCAAGGTCGCTTCCTAAGTAACACAGAATTGAGTTCTGCCTATGGTCGTTTTGGCCGGGCTCAGGCTTGCTTAGAAGCGGCTAAAGCTCTGGGTGATAATTCTAGTAAATTGGTTGATGGAGCTGCTCAAGCAGTATACAACAAGTTCCCCTACACTACTACTATGCAGGGCCCTAACTATGCCTCTACTAAAGTAGGAAAAGAAAAGTGTTCCCGCGATATCGGCTACTATCTGCGGATGGTAACATATTGTCTGATTGCTGGTGGTACAGGTCCGATGGATGAGATACTTATTGCGGGTATCAGTGAAATAAACAGCACTTTTGAGTTATCCCCTAGCTGGTACATTGAAGCTCTCAAGCATATTAAGGCTAATCATGGTCTTACTGGTCAAGGTGCAACTGAAGCTAACAACTACATTGATTATGCTATTAATGCCCTAAGCTAGTGCTTAAAATATTAACCAGGTGAGGTGGTGAATGTAAAATTTATATTCACCGCCTAGTTGATTATCCTGAGCTAAGATTAAACGTAGCCCGGACAGACATATAGGTGCTGGCCTGTAGTTAGTATTTGTTGATCTTTACGGGCATCGTGGATTATTGGTAGCACTAGGAACTGAGCTATCATCATAGCTAAGAAAGCTCACAAAACGGCGTTGGTAGATGGCGCGATGAATCTATTTCCCGAAAATGGCTCGTTGCTTCATAATAGTTAACATCACTAACAGGGGAAAACACCCGCTTATGCCACCCCTAGACTCCCTTGCATCGCAAAACCTTGTGTTAGATAATGTCCGGTTAATCAGTGATAAAAAAAGTTTTTGTTTGTAGTTGGGCAACAGCCCTATCTGCAGTTAGGGCTGTTGCCCTGCTACGAACTTTAATGCGAGAGACCGGACATGATATGACTCAAAATGTATTGATATGCTCAAACATTCTATCCGTCTGTTGATTCACACTTCTCAAATTTGGATTAGTGGCCATTCCGGCTTAATTCATCCCTATATTTACCAATGCCCAAAAAAGAGGTCCCTTAATCAAAGGGTCACCAATTTTTCGGTAAAAAATTGGGTTTAAAGCCTCGCCCTTCTGGGGCGACTTTTTAGTTGATTTTTTTTCACAGGTCATGTCCTTGTTGCTTTTTAGTTCACAATAAATATATTAGTCGCGGGTGGGCATACCGAGACAAGAAACGGATGGGTCGGCAAGTGTAAGACTACTGCCCAAGTACTGGCATCCTGTTTATGAAGCAGCAGGCAGAACTCATGGAATATATCAGCCTACCTTTTTAAGGGGATAAAAAGAAAGAATAAACTTCAGTATTTCAAGCATAAGGCTTCAACCAGAGGTACTGATAACTAATAACTGATAATTGATAACTGATATGACGGCTCTTAATTCTCCTCAACTGATCAATAATGCTGAAGCTGCTCTCACTGCTTTGAATAATAGCCAAGATGAAGGAGTACGTTATTATACTGCTTGGTGGCTAGGGAAAAACAGGATTTTGGAGGCGGTTCCTCTGTTATGTGAATGTCTTAAAGACGAGCGGGATCGAACTGCTCTAGGTGGCTATCCTCTTCGCCGTCAGGCAGCACGTTCATTAGGAATGTTGCAAGATTCACAAGCAGTTACAGCATTGATTGATGCTCTTGACTGCTCTGACCTCAGACTACAAGAGGCTGTGGTTCGAGCTTTGAAGGATATTGGCGATCGCGTTGCTGTTCCTGTATTACTTAAGCTCCTAAATTCACAGGCAAAGGACAAACCTACTGAGATTTTAATTGAGGCTTTGACAGCTTTCCAAGTCTGGGAGGTAAAGGATCAGATTGAACCTTTTTTAAAGCACTCGTCTGAACGAGTAAAATGTGCAGCTGCTCAATATTTCTATAGTTTAACCCTTGAACCCCGTTACCTACAGATACTCTTCGAAACACTTGGTCATGAGAACCGCTTTTTGCGATATGCAGCAGCCCTTGATATTTCAGCACTTGGTCTAGTCGAAACGGCCCCAGCTATTATTAAGGCGCAAATCCCCAACAATATCAAATTAGCAACTATTAAGCGCATCTTAGAAGTACTGTTACAAGATAAGACAAAGATAGAAGTTAAACGGCAAGAGCAAGAGAATTTTTTATTCCAGATAATAGACGAACTGCTTTTTGATGCTATTGAAGGAAATAATCCCAGAGAGAATACCGTAGAATCAAATCAGGAAGTTGAGAAAATCATGATCTTGGTCGCTCAACAAGAAAGAAGGTATCAACAAGTGTCTGATAACCTGATATCAGAATTAATCGAAGCAGTTAAATCTCCCTATCCTAAGGTTAAAGCTGCTGGGATCCAAGGGTTAGTAACACTAGCACCTACCAGTGTCGATTCTATAATGGAAATATTTGATATTGATGGAGACCAAGACTTAAGGGCTGGACTAACTCAAGCTTTAATGGAGATTGGCGATCCCAGAACACTATCCCTGTTGGAAAAGGTAATTGGTTTTGAGATAGCCGATCATTGTCAGGGGAAAATCCGTCGAGTTGCAGCTAGGGCTTTAGGTAAAATTTGCCGTAAAGCTTGTGCTCCTCGAGTCATCTTGCGAGTAATTAAAAAGCTAGAATGGACTTTATTCCAGCCTGACGATTGGGCTCTTCGTTATAGTGCTGTTGTCTCACTTGAAGAAATTGGGAATAGGGATGCGGTTCTTGCTTTACAGGCTGCCTACCAAGTTGAATCCGATGCAATAGTAAAAATGAGGAATAAACGTGCTTTATCTGCTCTGAGTGATATGGCTGCTCTATAAGACTGATACAAAGCGTCACATAACGTGAAAAATAATGTTTACTTCCTGCTTCAACTTAGGCCGTCGGCTGTTACTCATCCACAGGTATTCACTCTCGAGCCTACCGCATTTCTTAAATTTATCAGGACTTACGCAAATCAGCCTTTAAAACGCCATATGTAGGGGTAAATGGCATTCGCCCCCACTAGATATAGTGCCTGTGCGTAAGTCCTGATTTATACTGGGGTTTAAGTCTCAATAAGATTGACAAACCACAGTCAGGACAATTCATTTGTCCTTAGATTTAAGGGCATATCCTGAACATGACCATCAATTCATTTGTCTCAATTCTATT
>JAKQYE010000050.1:0-13474 GCA_023356605.1 Trichodesmium sp. MAG_R02
TGATTAATCACCAAACCACGTTCAATTTGGGTTTTTATAATTCCAGAGTATTTCTGAGCAATGAAGGTCTGAAGACGACTCAATATTTGTAGCTAAAATAAATCGGCCTGCTGCGACAGTTATTCTTTCTATTTCTGAGACTTTTGCTTTAGTTTCTATTTGATAATGATAGAAGATAGACAGTATTAATGGATAGTTGGTATGCAACACAAAGATTAATGGGATTAATAGATAATTTAGGAAAAATTTATTATTGTCCTTTAAAAAGTAATCGCGCGCGTTGATGATACAGGTCGCGATTGAAAAATACAAAAAAGTTCAAGACTTAAATTGGAATGTGGGTTATAATTAATTATTAGCCAGAGCGCGTGTTAACTATTCTTATTATTTACTGCTCCTCGACTCCTCTAGTACCTAAAAAAAATCAATTATTACCCCAAAAAATTAGGGGTAAAACTTCCATGCAAACCATAAGGAATATGATGTTTTAAATGCAATCTTCCCACAGGTTTTTTATTCAAATCACGAGCATCCAAAATCACAACATCTGAGCGATGTTTTGCTCCATCATACATCAACATTAATAACCAACCATCATCCTCATTCACCCCATTCGGAAAAGGAACAAATAAAGGTTCCCCTGTAAAACCTCGTGGTGCAACACTAAAAACTTGATGTTCTCCTGTTTGCCAATCAATCTTCAATATTCCTTGTAAAGGAGCATTTCCACTAGGTTTATCTGCTACTCCAATAAATAAATATCGATAAGCTTTTCCCACATTATTCGGATTTAAAGTTGGAAATTCACAACAACGACTTTCAAGCAATTTATGTTCTACATTATTCTCTGATAGATTAATCTTAAATCGCCATAACTGACCTTCTGGAATTGAGTCGAAATCTACCTCCCGAAAATCATCACCCAGGTCAATTTGTGAGAAAGATTTATAACAAATAGAATCTACATAGATTTCCCCATTCTTTTCCCAAGCATTACAATGATGAAATACGAAACAAGGTTTCGTATCCAAAATTTTAATGGCTTTACTTCCATCACGAGGAATTAAAATAACCTGTGTTGATTTATTAGGTGAAAAATCTAAACATTGACCAATACCTCGCAATCCCAGGAGAAAAGGAAGAGGATTTAAACTGACAGGATTTTGGAAAAAGATGCAGTAGTTTGGTGTAATTGCCATATCGTGTAAAAAGGCAAAACCAGGTATATAATGAGAGTAGCGTTTGAGTAATTTTCCCTGACTATTAAATTCAAAAATAGTGATGGCACTTGACAAACCAGGTTTCACAGAAAAATTAACCAAAATATCTCCCTTTTTATCTTTTCCTTTCTCAATTCTTGGATGGGCAGAAAAAGTTTGACCTGGTTGTAAAATTCCATCTACATCGTCAATTCCAATAGTTTCTAAATTCTGGGGATTTAAACTATGAGGTGGCCCTCCTTCCCACAATGCTAAAAGTTTGTCACCCCAATAAAGAATACCAGTATTAGCAATATTTTTATTTTTCAAATCGAAAATATTAGCTAGCCAACCCCCTGGTTTTTGAGTGCCAAAAATACCTCGATAGACAATTTTTCCCGCTGCTTTTTCTGCGACATAACCTTCTGTTTTAACAAACCTATTTCGGAAGTGGGCGCGACGGTTTTTAAAACTAATTGCACAAACCATTCCATCTCCGTCAAAAGGATGAGCTATAGGTTGACCATTAATATCTAGTAAACCTGGTCCATTACGGAAAAAAGTACCGTTTAAATCTTCTGGTATTTCACCTTCTATATCATCAATCCAATAATCATATTCGTTGGGTTGAGATTCATATCCTCGTTGCCAATCTTCACGAGTATAAGATGTCATATCTTCTCTGTCCCCCTGTTGTTCTGATTGCTATAATTTTTCCTTGCTCTTCCCAGGAGCATAAGGTTCTTTCACAGACTCCCAATATCGGAGTTGCTTCCCCTGGCGTTACATATAATTATTTTAATAAAGAATTGAGACAAGTATTTCTTGCCATAACTCGCGTTTGGTGAAGAAAAAGTTTTCCATCTCTTTTTGAAATGACTATAATTTTTGGTCATTTCTTTTCCTTGTCTTTTTTCGTCAGGACTTACCCAAAGAAACCTGGTTTCTACAGTAAATTATTGTTTTTAACACACAAATATCTACGAGAAACCGGGTCTCTCAGTTTGCCTGGGTAAGTCCTGTTCGTTTTCTATCCTGACAGTATTTGCTAGAAATTGCCAGGGATTTTAAAGTCTAGTCACGCACCCATTTTGCCAATACTACCCAGGAAAAGGCCCCTAGTATCCCCGAGAAAATTATGTAAAGTCTTCGTCGATAGCCTAATATTGTTACTGCTTCATGAAACCTATACAAATCTAGATAGGCTTGCTGTTCAATTCCTGCTTCAACCAAGGGAGACGGCACCTTCAAGTCCACAGGCGTTCACCGATAAGCTAAATGATGGCCATCATATCCTCAACCAGTTCTTGTTGTGGGGATAATGAATCATTATTAGCTACAATTATCTTTGTACCATTTATGGTTGCTATTTGTTCTACTAAATCAAAGGCGAATCGACACAATCTATCTTTATGTGCCACGTAAATAGATTCAACAAGTCCAGTCATAACTTGTGATAACAGTGTTATAAATTTTTTCCGTTTAAAATTTAATCCCCCACCTATTTCTTTTATTACTTTATCTATAGTTATCCCATTAGCCGTACAGAATTCTTTCATTGCTTCGGCTTGGGAGCGATAGTTCGGGTTTTTGAGCATAAACCGGAAACCCGACAATAAATTACATTAATACGGGGGTTTTTTACTATTCCTTTAATTTGATTAATGTGTTCATCTGTATAGTACCGATGACCCCCTATAGTTCTTAATGGCTTCAGTTTTCCAGAAGAGTCCCATCGATGTAATGTTTTGACACTGACTCCGGCTAAATCAGCAAATTCATTCGGTCTATAGTGCATCCTAGACATTATGTACAGGTGTGTCAAGTATTGTACAGGTTTTTGTCTTCTAGAAAAAGCTCATAGCCAATTCGTTTTTGAGAAAGAAGCTGATAGCCAGACGCCTTAATCCTAAAATTCCTTGGATAAAGTAAACAAGTATTATGGCTATAAGTTCCGGTGTTGGTTCATTCCCAAAAAATACCTTTTAACACTTTTTAACTAAAATTATTTCATCGCAAATACTGCCTTTTGGTAGATTTATGGCCAAGACTAAATCTCAAAAGTTTTGGGATATGTCCTTCTGAAAGGTTTATGAGGTAATGGCAGTAAAATATAGCATTATGTGTTACGAGTTCTGGAGCGATCGCCAGCTATCTAACCTATCCCCATCTTTCCCATTGGAAACAGGGAAGAATTTCGTGTCAACCTTGAGGTTAGCTTTTCAAGTTATGGAAGGTTTAACCCGTCATTTGGGGTGCTTAGTAGATGATTTACTATTTTTACCACCTCAAGATACTAAAATAGTGTATTCCAAGTTTTCAGCAGTACCTTTAGATGCTTTGTTGATGGAAGTAGTAGGAGAAAACAGGCGATCGCTACTGCCCAAGGTATAAATCTAGAATAAAAAATTTTCCTACCTAATTTTATTGCTGATAGTTTAACACCTAAGTATAACATGAATTACCCCAGATTTCTCACGATCGCTACTGCCAAGCTATAAATCTAGAATAAAAAAAATCCCACCCAATTTTATTACTGATAGTTTAATATAAGTACAACAAAAATTATACCAGTTTCCTCTCAATATTTACTACCAAAAGTATGAATCTAGAATAAAAAATCCTACCTAATTTTATTGCTGATAGTTCAACATCTAAGTATAACAGGACTCACCCCAGATTTCTGACAATAAGGGCGATCGCTCTGGCCATAGTCGAAAATCATTATAGCCAAATATATCTTGAAAGTTGTCCCCAGGTAGGTTATACAGCCACCGTTATTTAGCCCTTATATCAGAGTTAGGCCAAGGCCATTTAGCAAATAATTAATAACTAAATTAAGCAGTAAACTGTCTGATCTAAAATAATGCTTGAGGAAAATTGCTGAAGAAGAAAGGAAAAGCTATCTAGCTTCCGTAGTCAGGAATAAAATACCACGACTTCGACGTAAGTCTAAGTTTGAGTAATTCCCGATAAATTATTAAACTCGTATTGTACCTAAATTAAGCTCAACCTCGAGTAGTTCACTTTCAGCAGTTAAGCACTCCAGAAATAGGTTAGGACATTAATAACTGCTCAAACTTAGTCAGGGATTACTTCTGAGTTATGAATTCTCAAAGAGTTTGACTTCTGACTGGCGCGTCGCGCCATAGCCCCTAATTCAAGATCCGAGAAGATGATGATCCAATTTCTTTCTAATTTCATTAAAAGAGCTCCTATTATTAGCGCTCTTGGTAGCAGTTTAATGATAATCACAATCTGTCAAGCTGGAGGACCACCACCTGGTACGAAGCCTCCTGTTGTTAATCAGCAAGAGGATACTTCTAAGCCATCTAATAATAGAGGGAAACCTGTAGAGGCCGAACCTAAGACCCCTGGAACGACTCGCCGTCAGCCTCCTACCCAGGAGTCAGAGACTACTGAGCCTCCACCTGATAGAATATTATCTGGCCAAAGTGTAATTACTCTCAAATTAATTAATAAGACGGGTGCCATAATTGAATATCAGGTAATAGGTGGCCGATATCTGACTCTAGGGAAAACTTCAGTGGCGAAACTATCTGAGGTGCCAATTCCACTAACCTTAACCTATCAACGTCCTGATGGTGGGTTAATCTTGGTACGTCCTCGGAATATTTCTTCTACAGTACTAGAGGTTATATTTCATCCCACAGAAGATTTTGATTTAGATACTAACTCATTGAATATTAGTGGTAAAGGTCAAATATCTTTGAACTAGGTTAAAGAAGTAGTCATTTTAGTTATCAGTTATTAGTTATCAGTACTGACCGCTGAAGCCTCCGGCTTGAAATACTGAATTTGACTTTTTGCTCCCCTTTAAAGGGTATAGTTTTAAATTCTTAGTTTTGCTAGCTCTAACCATTGGTAAAAGATTGGTATCCTTTAAAACTAAATGGTGAATCGCTCAAACATTTTTGAATTAATATAAAACTTGACAAGTATAGAGAAGCTAAGTAAGAGTCATTTAATAGATATTTCCCAAAAGTAAATATAAGGTTTTTTCCGCGGGTCATGAGGTACACACTCGAATAAGAATTTGATGATATAGTTATGAAATTATATCCCAAAGAACTCCGAGAAAAAATAGTTACTGCACACTGGAAATAGAAAAGATATAGTCATTTCAAATAAGGATGGAAAACTTTTTCTGTTGAAACGCGAGTTATAGCAAGAAATACTTGTATAAATCTAAATTAAAATGACTATAAATTCATCGACTATCCATAATATTTTCTGTTTTAAAGGGTATAGTTTTAAATTCTTAGTTTTGCTAGCTCTAACCATTGGTAAAAGATTGGTATCATTTAAAACTAAATGGTGAATTGCTCAAACATCTTTGAATTAACATAAAACTTGACAAATATAGAGAAGCTAAGTAAAAGTCATTTAATGGATATTTCCCAAAAGTAAATATAAAGCTGTTTCCGCGGGTTATGAGGTACACACTCGAATAAGAATTTGATGATATAGTTATGAACTTAATATCCCAAAGAACTCCGAGAAAAAATAGTTACTGCACACTGGAAATATACAAAGATATAGTCCTGTTCAAATAAGGATGGAAAACTTTTTATGTTGAAACGCGAGTTATAGCAATAAATACTTGTCTCAAACCAAATTAAAATGACTATAAATTCATCGAGTATCCATAATATTTTCTGTTACTAAAAGTTGAGTGTAAAAACTGGTGAAGCAACACAAAATAGATGGCAATTTATAACTATTAAAACTAGGGAAACCAAGATTTAGTAATCTGACAAATGCAGATAAGAATTAAAAAAAACTTGTATCAGAAAATCCAGATGTTACCATGGCAGAATTATGTTAATTATTAGCACTTAAAACAGGAAATTGGGTGAGTTGTACTGCCCTGTTTCGAGCTTGAAAAAAACTAGGATTAAGCCCTAAAAAAAACAGGGTCCTAGCCAAATCTGGACAGAAAGAGTACAAAAATTAAGAGGAGCATAGGAAGGAATTGGAGAAAGATATAGATCCATAAAATTCAGTATTTATAGATAAAACAAGTGTAATGCTCGGTTTAAAATACTCGGTTTAAAAAGAACTCATGTACCCTCACACTAAGGGGACTAGGGTATATGAAATGAAGCCATTTTATCTCCTTCAAAAAGTTACAGTAATTGGTATATAGCAATTCTTAGAGTGATCGGGCGCAAAAATCATACTGCTTTATAAGGAACGGGGAAAAGGGAACAGAGAGTAGGTAAGAGAATTAAGCAGTTTTATTTACTTTTTGATTTGTCGCAACCTATAGGCGGACTGCTATAGTAAGTATTACAGTAGAATTCAAGTCGTTCAACCACAGTAGAGACCTTTGCATTTTTGTTATGCAACGTCTCTACAAGGTTTCGGTTATGGCAATGTAGTTCATCCATTTGAAAAGCGCTGTAAAGAAGTAGTAGCATTAATAACAATAAATAATTCAGCTGATATTGCCCCCTAGCCTCCATCTCTCTATATCCATATCAAAAGGGTTTTAAGAGTTACGTGCTAGAAGGAGATTTATACCCCGAGTCGCTGAAAGTTTGTAGCTAGTTAAAACAGCACAAATCTTAAGTTTAGTTATGAATTTTGCCGGTTATAATCTTAACTATATCTTTTTTTGTGCTTCTTTTGGAACTCTGAGAAACTGATTTATACCTGTACTAACTTCCTCCATATCATCATTAAAATAGATGGCTTTAATATCTTCTGGTAAATTATAATCTAGATTATAATATGCTTGTTCCAATAAAGATTTTACATCCTGAGGTGAAATGGCTTCTCCCTCAGCTTGGAGGTAGGCTGCTATTCTTATTTCACTCCAGTGGAAAGTTTGAAACATCAATATGATCAACCGTAGTAGTGGCTTTAACTGGTTTAATACTTGTCTGACATAGCACCATAAAGGAGGTGGGGCCATTTCTAAGGAATAACGAATTGACTCTACAGGAGGCACTTCTACTTGGTTAATATTAATGGCTGTAACATTAATTAGCCAATTCTGAAGAGTGGTATTTCCGGTATCTGTATCTACTCCCTTTCGTAAATCTAAGCCACGCAATTCGTAAAATATATGTTCCCAGGCTTGGGCAAATAGATAGTCTGCTTGGACAGGCGATCGCACAGAATGTTGAATTAAGGTTTGGACTATCATTCCATAGCGACAGAAAATCGTGACGAAGTATTTGCCTTGGTCTGGATAGTTTTGAAATAGGGTCAATAGTTCTTGGTCACTGTGATGAAATAGTGACTTAACTTTAGGGTGGTTAGATTCGGGAAATTTGTAACTAGGCTCTGTTTTTAGCATAAAGTTTGAAAAATTGGATTAATGAATTATATAATTTAAAAAGCACTATTAATTCTAATCCCTATTCCCTGCATTCTTATTCTCTATCTTCTTTTTTCTATTGGGACTTACACAATATAGGCTAATTTGACCAGTTAAGTTGTGTAAGTCCCACTATTTCCTTTACGGAAAAATTGGACTTATAAGGAATTATAGATTTATATATATAATTGCAGGTTACTCATTTATCCCCATAAAAAAACAACTTCTAACTTCTGACTTATAATTTCATTAAATTAAAGTTATTACAGTGATGAGTATGAATGAAATATTAACACCTAATTTAATTGCCCAAGTTTTTACTGCATTAGGTTCCATAGGTTTTATCTTACTGGGAATCCAAGCATTAAGAATATTAAGGCAATAGCAAAAATCATAAATCTACAGGACTTACGCAAAGACACTAATTGTAGTGTAAATATCGGACAGGATAATCAAAAATACACCACATATAGAAGCAAGACGTAAGTCCTGATCTATTTTCAATAGCGGATAGTTTCAAATTAATCCTTGATAATCAAATCAGGATAACTGAGGAATCAGAAGGGACCATAACTCTTGAAAGGAAGCCATCTTGAACTACTCCTGAGATAGCTTCCTATTCATCGGGAGTGACAACTTCTCCCTTGATTATATCATCTCCGGTATTAGAGCATTTGTCATGGCAGTTATGACATTCTTCCTACTCTCAAATTTAGCTATAAAACCTACTTGTTGTAACTTTCTAATTTTAAAAAATGTACTCGTCCGGAAGCTTCACCAACAATAATTTGTACTTCATCTGCTGCTACAGCACAACATTCCAAGGAATTCTCCCCAGTAAAACTGGCAATTACCTTTTGGGTTTCTAAGTCCCAAACTTTTAGAGTATTATCATCAGAGCCAGAAATTACCAGATTACCATCTGATGTAACTGCAACAGAACTTACCCAGTCAGTATGACCATTTAAAGTAAATAACTCTCGTTCTGTTTCTAAAGACCATACTTTAATAGTATTGTCAAAAGAACCTGAAATCAGTAGCTTGCCGTCTGGTGTTACTGCTAACGCCTTTACCCATCCACTATGACCAACTAATGTAGCAGCTTCGAGTCCAGTTGCTAAAGACCAAACCTTAATAGTTTTGTCAAAAGAACCCGAAATTACTTGTTTACCATCTGGTGTTACTGCAACTGTAGTGACCCAGTCAGTATGACCTCTAAGGGTAAAAGTTTCCTGTAATGTTTCTAAACTCCAGATTTTGAGAGTTTGGTCAGATAAACAAGCTATTGCTTGTTTCCCATCTGGTGTCACTGCCACAGCAAAAATACATCTCTTGTCACTTTCAATAGTCAATAATTCTTCTGCTGTTTCTAAACTCCAGATTTTGAGAGTACCATCATCGGAAGCTGAAATAATCCGTTGATTTGGTAATGCTGCGACGGAATTTACCCTATCAGTGTGACCTCTAAGAGTATAAACTGATTTTTTTGTTTTTAAATTCCAAATTTTGATTGTATTATCCCAGGCGGCAGAGATGACAAGTTGCTCTGGCAAAAACACTGCTGCATTCACTCTATTAGTATGTCCAATCAGGGTAGAAAATTCTTCGGAAGTATCAAGACTCCAAATTTTGAGGGTAAAGTCATCGGAACCAGAAATTAAGCGTCCATTTGGCAAAAGTGCAACTGCATACACTGAGTCAGTATGACCTTGGAGAGGAAATAATTCTTCTCCTGTCTGGAGATTCCATACTTTGAGAGTATTATCGGAAGCAGCTGAAATCATTCGTTTATTATCTGGAGTTACTGCTACTGCATTGATTTCTTTACTATGACCTTTGAATGTAAAAATTTCTTTTTTGCTATCAAGATTCCAGACTTTAATTGTGTTGTCAGAAGCACCAGAAACTATTTTTCTTTCTGAAAATAATGTAGTTATAGTTCTCACACCACCTGTATGACCTGTGAGTGTCAATAGTTCTTCTCCTGTTTCCAGATTCCAGATTTTGAGGGTGTTATCAGATGAACCTGAGATAATCTCTTTCTCAGATAATACTGAAAGTGCATTTACCCAACCTGTATGACCTGTGAGGGTTATTTCTACCTTTTCTGTGTCCAGGTTCCAGATTTTAATAGTATTATCTGAAGAACCAGAAATTATTCTGCCATCAGGCAGTGCTGCTACTGCTCTTACTGCTCTAGTATGACCTATTAAGGTGACTAATTCTTCTGTTGTTTCTAGGTTCCAAACTTTGATAGTGAAGTCATCTGACCCAGAAATTACCCATTTCTCATCTAGTAAAGCGATCGCTCTAATTCGCGCTTTATGACCAGTAATAGTACTAATTTCCTTTCCTGTCTCAGGATTCCAAACTTTGAGTGTATTGTCTGAAGAACCAGAAATTACCATTCCTCGAGGAGTAACAACTATTGCATTTACCCAACCACTATGACCAGTAAAAGTCCGTAACAGTCTTCCTCCAGGTGGCGTTAGGCTAGGCGCCATCGGTCTTAACCAGGAAGTTAGTTTCCAGGATTTTGCCTGTTGTAGCATTTTCTGAATTTCTGGTATTTCAAAAGATAGTAGTCTTCCCCACAGTTGTCCTGCTAGTTGAGTCTTATCTCCAACCAGGATATGAGATGATAGCTCAATTGCTCCTTGAATTAATTTTAGGGTTTTTAGTTTTTGACTTGATATCCAAACATTGGAGCGCATTGCCTCTTTATAATCATTTAGTAAATATTCAACTCCAAATAAATATAATCTTGATTCCAGAAAATCAAAATCTGTTAACAAGCGATGCAGTTGTTCTGTATCAGATTCACTTACTAGAAAACCAGGTAAAGTTTCTAAAAGATAGCGTTGATCTTCTAGGGGTAGTTGAGCTAAATTTTCTCTAAATTCACCCATTTCAATTTCCTCTAATTTTTCGGTTTTAAATGCTGTAGGGTTTTATAGAAGTCAAAAGTCAAAAATTAGATTTTATCGGCTCAAAACTTTAACACACTTAGTTGAAGTTTGAAGCTATTTGTAATATATTTTTTGACAGTTGGTATTAGGTGTCAGGTGATTTTTTTATACTTTCCCTAACCCATAAAATCTTGACTATAACTTATTGATCTTTAATACTAAGCATTTTTATAAACCATTCCTAATAAATTATTTTTGATTTTTTTCTCCATGCCTTCAATTTCAATTAATGATTCTACTTCTTGAACAATATCTTTACGGTAGAGGAAATCTTGAAAAGCAGCATGATATATGCTATACACTGGTTTACCTTCTGTTTGATAAATCCGCAGAAATTGCGCCCATTCATCCAATATTTCTTGCACTGTCAAAGATATTTCTCCACTAAATTTAGCTAACATTCCACAGGATACAGGCTTGCGAGTTTTTGTTAAGAAATAGATGATTTTTAGTTTAGTAATTGGTAATGGTTTAACATTCATTTTCATTCTATGCCAATGTTGATCGTAATATTTCTCTAAACCTTGGGGTAAACTTTCTAAGCTGATATCTCTATAGCTGCCTTGCTCAATATCATCCAGTACATATTTTAAATACATGAAATTATTTTCGCTCTTGCTAGCTATAGATTTGACAAATTTTTCTAAGGTTAGTCCTCTAGCTTTAATCCATGCTTTAACTGCTGTTCGCTTTGTCCTCAGACAAATAAACAGTTTAACATCTTGCAAACTTTTATTAGGATAGACCATTAAATCAAAAATTTTCTGTGGTGCGGACACTACTAATGGTAGTGGGTCCGATCTCTTAGTGAGCAAAAAATATATTCCATTGGGTAAGTTTGATGGTAAATATAAGACATTAGCGGCTCCACTCTGACTAGTTAAATCTACTTCATCCAAAGCATCTACTGCTATTATGAGTTTTTCTCCAGGGACTAGTTGGATACTAATTTCATTCAGTAATTTTGAGAGAAAGTTTCCATTGCTAATATTATCTGGATGTAATGGTAATTCATAAGCCAGATTATAACGTTCAATTAATTGAGTACACACACTCTTAAGAAAATCTTCAGCCCTAGTTCTACCTTCTGATAATAGATTAAAGTAGGCAATACAACCTGTACGACTTACATATTCGGCAATAATTGTACTTTTACCTACTCCTGGATCTGCTTCAATTATAAAATATCCTTTAGATTGATTTTGGATAAAATCTTCAATAGTATCAAAGACAAAACCTCGTCCGAGAAATCCTTCTGTTTTATCTGCTATGAGGGCGGCAAAATCAGCAGGTATCGCTTGACACTGCTTCATTTGTCTGCTTAATAGTGATATTAACTCTTCTAAATGGGAGTTAGCTCCTCCAATACCTACAATAATTCTGTCAATATCTTGACGGTAATCTCCGACAAATTTATCTACTCTTCTCTCTATTTTATTGGTGACATCAACCAAACGACTGACATCTTCTCCTGCTGTAGCTAACATATCGTGGATTAAGGCTTGAAATACCCGGCTTTCTGTTCTCAGTTCGTGGCGAAATTGGTGTACTGTAATTGATACTAATTTAGTTTCGACTAAATGATATAATTCCCTGGGAGCATCTTTGAGCCATTTATCTCGGCTTTGCAGTCTAGACATTACTGTTTTTGTGATCACTCGTTCTTCTCCACCTTGAGGTATCTGAGTCATTTTATGCTTCTGTGTCTCTACTAAATCTAATATCATTAGTGCATCTTTCTCCATTTCTGCTAATCTAGCTTGAATTTCAGCTTTCTCTTGTTTCCATTGAGGTAGTTGTTGAGACTCTTTACGAATTACTTGGAGAGCTTTACAATATGAAGTTAGTAATGCTTTTTGTATTACCTGATTCTTTTCATCAGCCTTTTTTGATGCCCATCTACTTGCCCAATGCCACGTGACACTGGTCGCTTGTTCTAGTCCGGCACCCGCAAACAGGGTTAATATCTCTATGAGCATAGTTTAGTACCTTCTAATTATACCAGAGTTAGTGTACATCCTAATAAATTTAGTATCATAACTTAACCCTATTATTTACCATAATTTCACAATCAATGGTTACAATTATAGCTTTTTAGTCCAATTTATGGCAGTTGGCAATTTGATTAGCTATACAGTTCTTGGTTAGTTATTTGAAGATAAATAATGTTGTTGACATACCATATTAATTAACAATATGTTGTAGTCAAACAAACTCGATTTTAATTATAGCAAATTTAGATCTATTAAGCTACATTATTGTAAGATGGAGAAACAATAAAAAAAATGATGAAGTATGCCAAAAGTATATTCTCTTGATTTAAGAAAAAAAGTATTCAGCGCATGGCAAGCTGGGGAGGGTTCACAACGAGAATTAGCCAAAAGATTTAACGTGAGTTTGAGTTTTGTACGAGATTTATCACGTCGGTATAGAGAAACAGGAACAATAGTACCAAAGCTACAAGGGGGAGATAGACGTTCAAAGCTTCAAGAAAAAGAACGAAAAATAGTTGAAAAAATAATTGAATCAAAGAATGATATATCTTTAAGAGAAATCAAGGAGCTACTCCAAAACCAAACAGGAATAGTGGTCAGCCTCTCAACTTTGTGTCGTACTCTCCAAAAATGGCAATTAAGATATAAAAAAAACCATTATTGCCAGTAACTAAAATAGTAAAGGAGTGAAAAAACTACGGTAGGAATGGATATTTTTTTAGATATCATAGATATGATAAACTTGATTATTTTTGACGAAACATGGTTTTAACTGGTAATGAATTGACTATATGGCAAAATTCTTGAGGGAAGAATAGTTAATGATGAGTGTTATGGAAATAAGGTAAGAAATGTGACCATGGTTGGGGCCATGAATAATTTTTACCTACGGTGGTCTACTGACATGAAAACTACTGTAGAATTTGTCCCTATATCAGGAAATGTAAATAAATCCTTAACTTA
>JAKQYE010000050.1:13574-29657 GCA_023356605.1 Trichodesmium sp. MAG_R02
AGGTAAGAAATGTGACCATGGTTGGGGCCATGAATAATTTTTACCTACGGTGGTCTACTGACATGAAAACTACTGTAGAATTTGTCCCTATATCAGGAAATGTAAATAAATCCTTAACTTAGTTAAAATTTGACTCAAAGTCCTAATCAGTGCAAAATATAGTATTGATTCAGAATTAATCAGATTAGGAAGTTAATGGACATTATCGAATTTTTTAAGCTGAGTGCTGGTGAATGGTTTTCCCAACGGACAATTCACAATTTGGTTTCTGGAGAGTTGCAAGCAGGTAAATCAGAAGTCAATGTTGAAATATTGGAAAAAACTCACCCTACATTAATCAAGTTGTGTGAACAGAATCAGGTGAACTCTAGTGTAACTGAGTTAATAGGGGTGAAAATTAGCTGGAATGGTACAATTAACAAAGAACAAGTTAAAGATGTAGGTTCGACAATGCTGATACTTATTCCTAATTCTGAGAATCTCAACCAAGGTGAATTATTGCAAGATAGAGGAAATGGTAAGAGCAAAAAAATTAGTAGTCGCTATATTATGGGGAAGGATGATGTTCTTACTTTGATTACAGAATCAGAGGGTTTATACGCGGAGGAACGTTTATGGTATTTAATACCTAATTTGCGCTTACGCACTAGTGTGGTGAACAGGTCACAGGGTTTTACTTTTGCTTCTTTTTGCTCGGAAATTCGTAGAATCAAAAGTTAAATTAGCTGGTGTTTGTTTGAATACTTATAAATATAAGGCGGGATTTACCCAAGGATACTATCTGTAGTGCTAGGAGAGTTTGGCGATCGCTAGTTAATTTTTGAATCTGATCGCCTTACCTACCTCGCTCTATCCATAAGAATTTAAATAGATGTCAGGACTTACGCAAATAGAGCCTGTTTCTACAGTAAATCATTGTTTTTAACACATAAATATCTACGAGAAACCGGCTTTCTAAGTTTGCCTGCGTAAGTCCTGTAAATGTAACAGGATTTATGGAAATATACTATATAATGAGTTAGATTATGACCGGATAATCAGTAATAAAAAAGTTTTTGTTTGACGGACTTTATAGCGGTTTTCAAATTGATGAACTACATCATCATAACCAAAACCTTGTAGGGACGTTGCATGCAACGTCTCTACTGTGGTCTACCAACATGAAAACTGCTGTAATTATAACTATTCAAATGGAGATGATATTATATACAGGACTTACGCAGTGCTGCCATATATAGTGCATTTTTGACAATCAATTCAAATGTTTATATTACAAGTAGTGCCTTTACGTAAGTCCTGATATAGTTATTTTAAATAGGAATGAGATACTATTTGGCACAATAGTTACGAATAATTTCCAAATCGAGATGTATTGATAGGTGAATACAGCTCTTGTTAATACACTAAAATTATGTTCTATGTCATTTAAATGAGGAGAGTATTTTGGCAAAAATAGTAATTGGTAATCCCCTGGTTATACTAATTATCAAATAATGTTTTTTCTATGAATTGGTGAATTATGTGAGATAACCATCTATATATCGAAGCTATTCCTATGCCAAATGTATGAGCTGCTTTGGTAATCATACCGCCATTTTCTACAAAATTTATTACTTTTTGTCTGAAGTCTAAACTGTAAGGCATAGTTCAAAATAGTTTCTAGTTGACTTAATTTTATTATACTCATTTTTTTGTTTCAATCTTAATTAAAAAGACCATGAATATCTACGAGAAACCGGGTTTGCGGAGTTTGCCTAGGTAAGTCCTGTCCAGTATTCTTTTTTGTGATACCTAATTCCTCTTTAAAATCATTTAGAATTGCTATACTTACTATTTACAGCAGTTTCCATGTCCCTCCACCACGGTAGGGAAGTTCCTATTTTCGTTATGCAAGGTCTCTACAAGGTTTTGGTTATGGCGATATGGTTCATCCATTTGAGAAGGGCTGTAATAATTTAGCGATCGCCAATAAATATAAATCATACCCAAAATTAGTAACCCGAGCTATTCATCCATAAATTGCCCTATAGTGGACAAACTTCACTGAAACCGTATTATATTCAGGACTTACGCAGGCAAACTGAGAATCCCGGTTTTTCGTAGATATTTATGTGTTAAAACAATGATTTACTATCAAAACCTGGTTTCTTTGCGTAAGTCCTGATATTGTATCTGGATAATCAGTGCTCAAAAAACTTTCTAGGGCAAGTGCCAATTCTATCTTCCTGGTAATAGTTACAGAGGCTCCTAGCAAAATGCTCCAAGGTGTAAGTATTCAACCGGACATTACATTACTTCTCATTTTCTTGTTCAGGTTCCTTAGCAGGGGAGCTCAAAGCTTGATTTTTTTTGGCAACTGCTTGAAGTTTAGTATAAAAATTAGTGTGTTTTATCTTGTACTGAGGTGGTTCTACTATGACTTGCTGCTGCACAGAATGTTGAGTTTTATGTTTTGAGTTTGTTTGAAAGGGGTTGGAGGGTGAAAAAACAAATTTGGAAGGCAATGGCTGTTTCTCTTCTAAAGAACTAGGGTTTGTTTTTATGGGTAAAGATTGATTATCTATCTGAGTTGTCAAATTTGTGAGAACATTTCTAGTGATAATATTTTGAAATTCAGAGTTGAAATGATAAATAGCCTGACCACGACGTTTCCATAATATCAAGATCTGCTGGACAGAGATAGCCTTGTAACGTCCAAGATATAATGCTTCAATAACTGCTAAACAAAGCCACTCCAATTGATAGTTGTTCTCCCAACGAGCAATAAGCTGCTTGGAAGTTTCACTACCAAGGTCAAAATCATACTTTGTTAACAAAGCTTCTGCTAAAGCAGAAATTGAAGGACATTCTGTCATTAGTGCAGCATTTAACCTCCTCTTAGTTAGATAAAGTAGTTAGAACATAGTATAGCATTACCTTTTACCGAAAAATTGGGTTTAAAGCCTCCCCCATAAGCGGGCGACTTTTTAGTTGATTTTTTCCCACAGATTATGTTATTATCAGTACTTACGGAGGCAAACTGAGAAACCCGGTTTCTCGTAGATATTTATTTGTTAAAAACAATGATTTACTGTATAAACCGGGTTTCTTTGGGTAAGTCCTGATTATATTTTTTAGTTTAAAAGTCATTCTACGAAGGCAAGATTTAAGTACCGTATATATCGAACATTGGGACAAAAATACTGATTAGCAAGACTCCGAAGGTTGTGTCCGTGTAGTCTGGAATGATAGTCTAGCTTGCTCTGGTGGAAAAGTACAAACCTTGAAAAAAAACCGACTAATTCTGAACTACAAAAACAGTTTATTACTCGGGCTTTAAAGACTGAGGATAGAGTTGGCGATCAGTTGTTTCTGCACTTGCCACTACAGCAATCTTTAAATGATGTAATACCCAGGGTTATCAAAACTTTTTTAAATCAACTCGAGGCAACAAAAAAGGTAAATCTATAAGACCTCCTAAATTTAAAAGGAGAATGTTATTGCCAACCAAAGATTTACAAAGGGTGGATTTAAAGTTGGTCAACATAAAGTTTACGTAAGCTAAAATAGGAACGCTGAAAATTTTGTGGTTAAGGGAACTAACTGCTATCTAAATTTAAAAGGAGAATGTTATTGCCAACCAAAGATTTACAAAGGGTGGATTTAAAGTTGGTCAACATAAAGTTTACGTAAGCTAAAATAGGAAAGCTGAAAATTTTGTGGTCAAGGGAACTACCTGCTATTCCATCATCAGTAACAGTAATTAAAGATTCAGCTAATCGATATTTTCTAAGTTTTGTAGTTGAAGTTTTCCCCGAAGTATTGCCTAAAACTGGTAATTCAGTAGCCATAGATTTAGGAATTAAAACTAAAGCAAGCTGTAGGGACGTAACGGGAATGCGATATGAATGCATTTTTGTTATGCAATGTCCGTAGGCGGTAAAAAGATTGATGCACCAAAACCACTAAAGAAAAGAATGCTGGAAGTACCGAAAACTAAGTAAGTCATTATCTAAAAAAACTAAGGGTTCTAAAGGATATGAAAAAGCTAGACTAAAAATAGCTAAATTTCATGCCAAACTGAAAGATACAAGGAATTATTTTCTACACAAATTATCTACTGAAATGTCTGTGAAAACCAAACAATTGTTTTAGAAGTATGAGAAGTTTCTGGGATGGTTAAGAATCGGAAATTCTCAAGAGCCATTTCCGATTTAGAATTGCTATATAGCAATCCTTAGAGTGATCGGGCGCAAAAATTCTACTGCGTTTTAGGGAATAGGGAAAGGGGAAGATAGAATAGGTAAGAGTTTTAAAAGTTTTATTTACTTTCTGATTTGTCGCAACCTATGGGCAGATTGCTATAATTATTTTAAATAAAAATGAGACATTTTCCTTTAGGTGAAACACTTTCATAGAAAGAAACACTTATCTCAATCTAAAGTTAAACGACTATATAGTCCGGAATAGTTCATTTTGATTTTTCGCAACCTATAGTCATTTCAAATAAGAATGGAAAACTTTTTCTGCTAAAACGCGAGTTATAGCAAAAAATATTTGTCTCAACCTAAATTAAAATAACTATAAAATGACTATATTTAGAATTGCTATAGTCCGGAATAGTTCATTACTAGTCCAAAATAGTTCACGACTAGTCCAGAATAGTTCATTACCAGTCCAGAATAGTTCACTACTAGTCCGGAATAGTTCATTTTGATTTTTCGCAACCTATGCGCGAATTGCTATAGTCCAGAATGGTTCATTACTAGTCCAAAATAGTTCACTACTAGTCCAGGATAGTTCACTATTAGTCCAAAATAGTTCACTACTAGTCCGGAATAGTTCATTACTAGTCCAAAATAGTTCACTACTAGTCCAAAATAGCTCACTACTAGTCCGGAATAGTTCATTACTAGTCCAAAATAGTTCACTACTAGTCAGGAATAGTTCATTTTGATTTTTCCCAACCTATGCGCGAATTGCTATAGTCCAGAATAGTTCATTACTAGTCCAGAATAGTTCACTACTAGTCCGGAATAGTTCATTACCAGTCCAGAATAGTTCACTACTAGTCCAGAATAGTTCACTACTAGTCCAGAATAGTTCACTACTAGTCCGGAATAGTTCACTACTAGTCCGGAATAGTTCATTACCAGTCCAGAATAGTTCACTATTAGTTTTTCTAGTTCACTACTAGTCCGGAATAGTTCATTTTGATTTTTCCCAACCTATGCGCGAATTGCTATAGTCCGGAATAGTTCACTACTAGTCCAGAATAGTTCACTACTCGTCCAGAATGGTTCATTACTAGTCCAGAATAGTTAACTATTAGTTTTTCTAGTTCACTACTAGTCCGGAATAGTTCATTTTGATTTTTCCCAACCTATGCGCGAATTGCTATAGTCCAGAATAGTTTATTACTAGTCCAGAATAGTTCACTAGTAGTCCAGAATAGTTAACTATTAGTTTTTCTAGTTCACTACTAGTCCGGAATAGTTCTTTAGATGTTCCTACTCAGAGCAAATTACCACAACATCTGGAATCAGAATTGCCAATCGAAGTCGTGATCGCCTTTTTCAGCAGTTTTCATGTCGCTATACTACAGTAGGGATGCACTTATGCAAGGTCCCTACAAGGTTTTGATTATGGCGATGTAGTCTATTATTTTGAAAAGCTCTGGAAGTGAGAATCTTGGATGTGGTGGGAACGTCTTTTTTAGTAAATACTCAAAAATTCTTCTTCTAGTTCACTACTAGTCCGGAATAGTTCTTTAGATGTTCCTACTCAGAGCAAATTACCACAACATCTGGAATCAGAATTGCCAATCGAAGTCGCGATCGCCTTTTTCGGCAGTTTTCATGTCGCTATACCACAGTAGGGACGTCTTTATGCAAGGTCCCTACAAGGTTTTGATTATGGCGATGTAGTCTATCATTTTGAAAAGCTCTAGAAGTGAGAATCTTGGATGTGGTGGGAACGGCTTTTTTAGTAAATACTCAAAAATTCTTCTGTGGTTTGGAGTATAGTTCACTATTAGTTTCTCTAGTTCACTACTAGTCCGGACTAGTTCACTATTAGTCTGGGATAGTTCACTACTAGGATGTAGTTCATCATTTTGAAAAGCTCTGGGATTAAGAATCTTGGATGTGGTGGGAACGTCTTTTTTAGTAAATACTCAAAAATTCTTCTTCTAGTTCACTACTACTCCGGAATAGTTCACTACTAGGATGTAGTTCATCATTTTGAAAAGCTCTGGAAGTGAGAATCTTGGATGTGGTGGGAACGGCTTTTTTAGTAAATACTCAAAAATTCTTCTGTGGTTTGGAGTATAGTTCACTATTAGTTTCTCTACTTCACCACTAGTCCGGAATAGTTCACTATTAGTCTGGGATAGTTCACTACTAGGATGTAGTTCATCATTTTGAAAAGCTCTGGGATTAAGAATCTTGGATGTGGTGGGAACGGCTTTTTTAGTAACAGGACTTACGCAAAGAAACCAGGTTTTGACAGTAAATCATTGTTTTAACACATAAATATTTACGAGAAACCCGGTTTCTCAGTTTGCCTGGGTAAGTCCTGAGTAAATACCCAGAAACTATTCTGTGGTTTGGAGTGTTGATCAGGTATTTGCGATCGCTATTAGTTGTGCAAAAGGTTTTAAACAGGGATAATACTTTAACTATTAGAGTCTAGATGTTGTAGATATTCTGGTATATATTTTTTTAAATTCATCAGGTAAATAATTAACAATAAAATATTTCCAAGATATTCCTAGTCATTCTTTGATGGGATAAATCAGCATAAGATAATAGTACTTATATGTTTTAACATTGTTGATGACTAAAAATTATATATGTTATAAGTAATTCTATTTAATTAAATAGATATTTTCTTGTAACCTCTTGTAATACAATTCTGTTGTGCGGAATGTGGGATGTATCATTATTCTCAGTCCCAAAGCACTATGTAGACCTATAGTTATTTTAATTTAGGTTGAGACAAATATTTTTTGCTATAGCTCGCGTTTCAGCAGAAAAAGTGTTCTCTTCTTATTTTAAATAACTATAAGTCAAATTAACGAGCGTTAGAACCTACTGTATAAGGGTGAGTTTGAGCTAGCCACAGTCGTTTCTTAGGCTTTCTAGGACTTTGAGCGTGATATTCATTATTTTTTTGACTAGACAGATTCTTGAACTATACGACTTTGACTTTCTTTATATTTTGTCAATGCTGGACTGAAACTACGCCGACCTTCTAAAGAAGTACTGCTTAGATATGATAAAACAGCCTCAGCAGTAGGACGGTTGGTGGCCAAAGGAACTTGATAGACATCACATAATCTTGATAGGGCCTCAATATCGGCATGATGAGGGTGTGGAGAAAGAGGATCACGAAAAAACAATATACCAGAAATATTATCTGTGGAAATCATGCTTCCAATGGCTTGATCCCCTCCTAAAGGTCCAGACTTTACTTTTCGAGCAAGTACCAAACCTGTCGTTTGGTGAAGAAGGAGTCCTGTAGTACCTGTAGCCACAAGTGGGAATTTTTGAATCGATTCTTTGTGTTGTTTGACAAACTCAACCAAGCTACTTTTCATTTCGTTATGAGCAATGAGGGCAAGATACTTTGTGGAATCAACATAGAAAAACTTATCATCTTGTTTTTTGTAATATTCATAAATTGCCTCAAAAAAAAGCTTGTACTTTCGAGCAATCCTTGGAGAAATCTTGGTTAGTCTTTCATAATCTTCTACTGTAAATATAACAACAGAGACATCTGTACTCGCGATCACATCAGCCGTTCGAATGCCTTCTTCAGAAAACATTGATTCTCCAAATATATCTCCTCCTTTTAATATTCTCAATTGGCGATCATTGGAAATAACACTAGCCTCACCAGCGATTAGACAAATGATAGAGATAGCTGGCTCATGTTTACTGATAATCTTAACTTTTTTTTCGTATCTTTGCAAGTTTGCCTGCTTTACAAAAAGTTCTATTTCATTAATAGAAAAGGATTCCTTTAAAATAGATATTGTACTCAAAATATCAACAGCTTTCTTATAGTTTGCATTGTCTTCCATATTTATCTCCTTTTATGGCATTGCTTAAATATATAGTCATTTTAAATAAGAATGTAAAACTTCTCCTGCTGCAACTTATTTATAGCAAGAAATACTTGTCTCAATCTAGATGAAAATGACTATATCATCATTATAAAGTAGTTTTTTTATTTGACAAGACGTCTTATATTTGACGGTTTTATAGGAATAATTATTGTTTAGTATGCAAAAATTGTTAGTTGATAAAAAGGACAGGACTCATACAACGACACTAATTATAGTGCCAATATCTTGAAAATGATAATTTTTTGCACCATATATAGCTGTCCTGCGTAAGTCCTAAAAATTATAAAATTTAAAATATATCTCATCTGTGGAACTAGGGCGAAAAACAGTTGGGCTGCAAAATCTAAATTTCTATTTTGTCATATTATTGGAGTATATAGTCATTTCAAATAACAATGGAAAACTTTTTCTGCTTAAACTCAGTTATAGAATGAAAGAATTGTCTCAATATAAATTAAAATAACTATATTTGCTTAAAAACAAGGAATAGAAGCTGACATTCCCCATAATTCAGCAGCTTAAAGGGATTTTGAAAAAAATGTACTAGAACTCAATGTACTATTGTAGTTAAATTAATTATAGTCGACAAGGCCCTTTGCTATTAGTTGACTATTATGGGACTTACGGAGAACCACTATATCTAGTGGGGGTTAAGGGCCGTTAACCCCTACAGATGGTATAGATTTTTATCTCCATGGGTAAGTCTTGTATTGGTTCGCCTAGTTCACTACATGTTCCTGCTCAGAACAAATTACCACAACATCTGGAATCAGAATTGCCAATCGAAGTCGCGATCGCCTTTTTCAGAAGTTTTCATATCGCTATACCACAGTTGGGACGCCCTTATGCAAGGTCCCTACAAGGTTTTGATTATGGCGATGTAGTTCCTTATTTTGAAAAGCTCTGGCGGTGAGAATCTTGGATGTGGTGGGAACGGCTTTTTTAGTAAATACTCAAAAATTTTTCTTCTAGTTCACTACTAGTCCGGAATAGTTCACTATTAGTCCGGAATAGTTCACTACTAGGATGTAGCCTATCATTTTGAAAAGCTCTGGGAGTGAGAATCTTGGATGTAGTGGGAACGTCTTTTTTAGTAAATACTCAAAAATTCTTCTTCTAGTTCACTACTAGTCCGGAATAGTTCACTACTAGGATGTAGTTCATCATTTTGCAAAGCTCTGGAAGTGAGAATCTTGGATGTGGTGGGAACGTCTTTTTTAGTAAATACTCAGAGATTCTTCTTCTAGTTCACTACTAGTCCGGAATAGTTCATTGTTTTGATTATGGCGATGTAGTTCCTTATTTTGAAAAGCTCTGGGAGTGAGAATCTTGGATGTGGTGGGAACGGCTTTTTTAGTAAATACTCAAAAATTCTTCTGTGGTTTGGAGTATAGTTCACTATTAGTTTCTCTAGTTCACTACTAGTCCGGAATAGTTCACTATTAGTCTGGGATAGTTCACTACTAGGATGTAGTTCATCATTTTGAAAAGCTCTGGGAGTGAGAATCTTGGATGTGGTGGGAACGTCTTTTTTAGTAAATACTCAAAAATTCTTCTTCTAGTTCACTACTAGTCCGGAATAGTTCATTGTTTTGATTATGGCGATGTAGTTCCTTATTTTGAAAAGCTCTGGAAGTGAGAATCTTGAATGTGGTGGGAACGGCTTTTTTAGTAAATACTCAGAGATTCTTCTGTGGTTTGGAGTATAGTTCATTATTAGTTTCTCTACTTCACTACTAGTCCGGAATAGTTCTCTAGATGTTCCTGCTCAGAGAAAGTTACTACAACATCTGGAATCAGAATTGCCAATGGAAGTCGCGATCGCCTTTTTCGGAAGTTTTCATGTGGCTAGACTACAGTTGGGACGCCCTTATGCAAGGTCCCTACAAGGTTTTGATTATGGCGATGTAGCTCGTCATTTTGAGGAGCTCTGGAAGTGAGAATCTTGAATGTGGTGGGAACGGCTTTTTTAGTAAATACTCAGAGATTCTTCTGTGGTTTGGAGTATAGTTCATTATTAGTTTCTCTACTTCACTACTAGTCCGGAATAGTTCTCTAGATGTTCCTGCTCAGAGAAAGTTACTACAACATCTGGAATCAGAATTGCCAATGGAAGTCGCGATCGCCTTTTTCGGAAGTTTTCATGTGGGTAGACTACAGTTGGGACGCCCTTATGCAAGCTCCCTACAAGGTTTTGATTATGGCGATGTAGCTCATTATTTTGAGAAGCTCTGGAAGTGAGAATCTTGAATGTGGTGGGAACGGCTTTTTTAGTAAATACTCAGAAATTCTTCTGTGGTTTGGAGTGTTGATTAGGTATTTGCGATCGCTGTTAGTTGTGCAAAAGGTTTTAAACAGGGATAATACTTTAACTATTAGAGTCTAGATTTTGTAGATATTCTGGTATGTATTTTTTTAAATTCATGAGGTAAATAATTAACAATAAAATCTTTCTCAGATATTCCTAGTTATTCTTTGATGGGATAAATCAGCATAAGATAATAGTAGTTAATGTTTTAATTTTGTTGATGACTAAAAATTATATTTTTTTAAAACCTATAATTTTTTAGGGTTTGGTTTTTCAAAATAGGGGGTAGCGATCGCTGGATTTTTTCAAGAATAGAATGATGGTATAAAACAAGTTACATCCTGTACAACAGCGGTTTTTTTTTTAGTTTTGATTGTTTGGTATAGTTGACTATATTTACGAAGAAAAAGATGCCATACAATTATATCTTGTATTGCCTCTTTTTGTTTTTAATTAATCTGTATTAACGGAAGCAGTGGGTGTTACACAAATTATACAATCATATTGCTGTTCAATTTTATCACTATTATAAAGTAGTTTTTTATTTCACAATATATCTTATATTTGACTATTTTATGGGGATAATTATTATTCGGTAAGCTAAGGTTATTAGTCAATAAAAAGGAATAATATTTGATAAATTTAGGAATACTAAAATCACAAAAAGGAATAATATTTTATCTGCATTTTTGGTCATAATTTATACCTAATTCTATTATCTAAATATTATACTACAATTATACTACGTTGTTCAAAAAAAAATTTTCGACCCGCTAAAGCGGGACTCAAAAGAGGAAAAAGAAACATAGGGTAAAGGGTAAAAGGAGAAAAGAAAAAAGGGTTAAAGAGTTCTCCCGCCATCGCAGACAACACGAAAACCAGTAATGAGGTCGAGGTCGTCGCGCCTAATAAAGTTGTCGCGAATCGCAGAGCGGCAATAATCAGGATCGTAGCCCCAAGAACCGCCCCGCAGCGGTGATTTATCTTTGTCTCCATTTAGCCAAATACTGCCATCTGTAGGAGCATTTTGATAATTATTATGGAGTTCATCCGCACACCACTCCCGCACGTTTCCATGCATATCATATAAACCAAAAGCATTTGGTGGAAATTGACCTACAGGAGTTGTTTCTTTTCTATATACTCCCTTAGGGCCTTTCCCGTAAGAACCTGACAAATAATGATCTGTTCCACAATAATTAGCTAAATCTGTAGAAATAGTTTCTCCAAAGTGAAAGGGAGTTGTAGTTCTAGCACGACAGGCATATTCCCATTCAGCCTCACTTGGTAGTCTATAATTTCTTCTAGTTAGTTTTGATAGCCTTTTACAAAATTCTACTGCTTCATACCAACTTACTTCCTCAACTGGTCTTTGCCATCTATCTATACCTTTGTATGGTTCTTTAAAATAAGATGGTTCTGGCTTTAGGTCTAATTCTACTTTCAAGTCTGTTCGGGAAGCGATCGCTATCCACTGTCCTTGAGTAACTGGATATTTGCCCATAAAGAACTGAGCTACAGTCACATCATGTTGAGGACGTTCACGCTCACGGCTACCTTCTTCACTTTCAGGAGAACCCATGGTAAAAGTACCTCCAGGAATTTTTACCATTTCTAAAGACACTCCATTACCTAAATCTTCAATTTTCTGTCTAGCGCTCCCTTGACTACGATTAACAATACTTCCAGAATCATTGACTTTTACAACTTCAAAATTAAATAACTCCTCTTTTTCTGATTCTTGAGGTAATCTGACTTTTGGTAACTGATAAGATTTATTTTCTGTTGAATTATTCAGCTTTTTCTCTTTCTGAGTCTTTTGTACTATTTCAAAGTTAAATAATTCCTCTTTTTCTGATTCTTTAGGTAATCTGACTTTTGGTAACTGATAAGATTTATTTTCTGTTGAATTATTCAGATTTTTCTCTTTCTGAGTCTTTTGTACTATCTTCGAGTTTGTGACAGCTTCTTGTCTACTTTGCTTTTGAAACTTATTAACTAAATTAGATACTTGTGGCATTTGAAAATTTTGAAAATATCGCAACGTTAAATAAATTAAACTACCACTACCCATTATTACTAGACCATTAAATAACCACCAGAAATTGAAGGATAGCCTTGGAGATGAAGTTGTATCTTTCGGAACTATTACAGTTAGATTTTCTTCTTTTTCTGAAGAATTTGACCAGACTAATAAATTTTCAATCTCTTGTGGCACTTCAGATAAAAAAGTCGAAATTAAAACTCCTTCCCCATCTCCATCAAGTTGTGTCAACCCTACATGAATACCAACTAACTGTCCTCTCTCATTTAAAACAGCTCCACCACTCATACCCTTATACAAATCCTCTCCTGGCTCAGTAGGTTGATAAGTTAAATTATTACCTATCTTTGGATTAGTTACCTTAGCAGGAGTAAACTGAAAACCATCCCTATCTTCAGCGCCAGGCCAACCTACTATATAAATTTGATTATTATTATCTAGTTTATTTATAAGGTCTAACTCTATCACTATATAATCAGTGAGGCTGGCAAAAGCCACTACGGCTAAATCTTTTTTTGGGTAACGTCTGATAAATTTTAGAGGTAATATTTCACCTGCTTTCCCTGATTTTTCACTCCGAATAAATGCTAAAAGCCCATCATCGTTATTAGAAATATGGTTAGCAGTTAGCACATAATAAATGGAATCTTTTTTACCAATAATTACTCCGGAACCTTTCGGAATATATTTATCACCTCCAGTTAAATAACCTTCTCTGACAATCTCAATAGTGGTTTGTTTGGCTAATCTACCTAAAGCACTTCTAGTCATAGGAGTACCTGATTTTCTATCAATAAAATTGATTTTTTTTCCTTCTGATGATTGTTTATTATCAGAAGATATTTTATTACAACTAACTAGGTTTAATATTATTAATAAAATTATAAAATTTAAAATATATCTCATGTTTGGAACTAGGGCGAAAAACAGTTGGACTGCAAAATATACAGCAGTTTTCATGTGGGTAGACTACAGTAGGGATGCCTTTATACAACCTCCCTACAAGGTTTTGATTATGGCGATGTAGTTCATCAATTTGAAAAGCGCTGTAAATTTATCACGACTTACGCAAATAAATCTGGTTTCTACAGTAAATCATTGTTTTAACACATAAATATCTAGGAGAAACCGGGTTTCTCAGTTTGCCTGGGTAAATCCTGTTTATATCTTGCCATATTATTGGAGTATATAGTCATTTCAAATAATGATGGAAAACTTTTTCTGCTTAAATTCAGTTATAGCATGAAATATTTGTCTCAATCTAAATTAAAATGACTATATTTGCTTAAAAATAAGGAGTAGGAGCTGATATTCCCTATCATTCAGCGGCTTACAGCATTTTTTATGTCGGTCGACTACAGTAGGGAGGCCCTTATGCAACGTCCCTACAAGGTTTTGGTTATGGCGATGTGGTTCATCCATTTGAAAAGCGCTGTAAAGGGATTTTGAAAAAATGGACTAAAACTTAATGTACTTTTGTAGTTAAATTAATTATAGTCGACAGGTCCCTTTGCTATTAGTTGACTATTATGGGACTTACGGAGAACTACTATATCTAGTGGGGGTTAAGGGCCTTTAATCTCTACAGATGGTATAGATTTTTATCTCCATGGGTAAGTCCTATGTTGGTTCCCCTAGTTCACTAGATCAGGACTTACCCAGGCAAACTGAGTAACCTGGTTTATCGTGGATATTTATGTGTTGAAAACAATGATTTACTGTGGAAACCTGGTTTCTTTGGGTAAGTCCTGTAGATGTTTCTGCTCAGAGAAAATTACTACGATATCTCGAATCAGAATTGCCAATCGAAGTTGCGATCGCCTTTCAATAGAGAATTATCGATTTTTTGGGGATAGCCTTTTTGGTGGATATTCACAAACTCTTCTTTACCTGATCAGGACTTACCTAGGCAAACTGAAAAACCTGGTTTATCCTAGATATTTATGTGTTAAAAATAATGATTTACTGTGGAAACTTGGTTTCTTTGGGTAAGTCCTGCTGATTAGTTTTGGTTGACAGTTTTTCTCAGGTATTTGCGATCGCGTTTAGTTTTGAGCAAGGTTTTAGACTGTGATAATACTTCAAATATTAGACCCTAAATTTTATAGATATCCCTGTCTATATATATTTATAATTTACCCAGAACTACTATATATAGTAGGGGGTTAACAGGGCTAAAATCCTACAGATGGTGTATATTTTTATCTGCATGGGTGAGTCCTGATATTTAAATTATATTTAAATTAATAGGGTCAATAGTTACTAACAAAATACTTCCAAGATATTCCTGGCTATTCTTTGATAGTGCAAATGGTTATTATATAATGGTATGTAATATTTTCAGGACTGACCTAGGCAAACTGAAAAACCTGGTTTCTCCTAGATATTTATGTGTTAAAAACAATGATTTACTGTGGAAACTTGGTTTCTTTTGGTAAGTCCTGCTGATTAGTTTTTGTTGACAGTTTTTCTCAGGTATTTGCGATCGCGTTTAGTTTTGAGCAAGGTTTTAGACTGTGATAATACTTCAAATATTAGACCCTAAATTTTATAGATATCCCTGTCTATATATATTTATAATTTACCCAGAACTACTATATATAGTAGGGAGTTAACAGAGCTAAAATCCTACAGATGGTGTATATTTTCATCTGCATGGGTGAGTCCTGATATTTAAATTATATTTAAATTAATAGGGTCAATAGTTACTAACAAAATACTTCCAAGATATTCCTGGCTATTCTTTGATAGTACAAATGGTTATTATATAATGGTATGTAATATTTTCAGGACTTACCTAGGCAAACTGAAAAACCTGGTTTCTCCTAGATATTTATGTGTTAAAAATAATGATTTACTGTGGAAACCTGGTTTCTTTGGGTAAGTCCTGCTGATTAGTTTTGGTTTACAGTTTTTCTCAGGTATTTGCGATCGCGTTTAGTTTTGAGCAAGGTTTTAGACTGTGATAATACTTCAAATATTAGACCCTAAATTTTATAGATATCCCTGTCTATATATATTTATAATTTACCCAGAACTACTATATATAGTAGGGGGTTAACAGGGCTAAAATCCTACAGATGGTGTATATTTTTATCTGCATGGGTGAGTCCTGATATTTAAATTATATTTAAATTAATAGGGTCAATAGTTACTAACAAAATACTTCCAAGATATTCCTGGCTATTCTTTGATAGTGCAAATAGTTATTATATAATGGTATGTAATATTTTCAGGACTTACCTAGGCAAACTGAAAAACCTGGTTTCTCCTAGATATTTATGTGTTAAAAATAATGATTTACTGTGGAAACCTGGTTTCTTTGGGTAAGTCCTGCTGATTAGTTTTGGTTTACAGTTTTTCTCAGGTATTTGCGATCGCGTTTAGTTTTGAGCAAGGTTTTAGACTGTGATAATACTTCAAATATTAGAGCCTAAATTTTATAGATATCCCTGTCTATATATATTTCTAATTTACCCAGAACTACTATATATAGTAGAGGGTTAAGAGCGCTAAAACCCTACAGATGGTGTATATTTTTATCTGCATGGGTGAGTCCTGATATTTAAATTATATTTAAATTAATAGGGTCAATAGTTACTAACAAAATACTTCCAAGAT
>JAKQYE010000500.1 GCA_023356605.1 Trichodesmium sp. MAG_R02
GGTCTACCGACATGAGTTTGTCAAAAACCAGACCGTGGAGAGAACCTACCCTTAAACCACACCGTAGAGGGAACCCACCCCTAAGCCCTCCCAGGATGGGATAGTGAGGGCAAATACTATTTGCCCCTACATATGGCCTTCTTATGTGAATTTCCGTAAGTCCTGTTTCAATTATATATATTAAGAAGACTCCTCTTCTAATCATTATCTCCCATATTTTATGAATCTAATAAAGGACGAATGTAGCGGTCGCATAATTTTAAAGTTTGTGGTTGTCCCCGCGCGGTTGTACGAATAGAAAGATTTACGGCTTTTTCGTTATCTGCCCATAATAATCTAATTGATCCATCGTCGTCAATTTTTTTTATGCGTTTATTAGTTGTATTTTCAAAATTTCCACTAATTATTTCCTCTACGGCTTCGACTTGAGCAATTTTTTCAACAAACTTTCGGGTTCCTTTGGGAAAATGATGTTTAACTTCATTCAGAGAACTAGAAATTTTATCTGCAATGGGTATTTTTGATGGTGAAGCATCTTCTATGAATTCTGCTAATTCTCGTTGTTGTGCTACCCGTTTCCAAAGAATATCCCCGGCTGCTGAGAGCATAATTTCATTATTTTCATCTGCTGGTAAAAGTAATTGTTGAACTTGATTTCTCTCTAATTCTGGAATAATTTTTAAACGTTTTTCGACTTCAAGATTCTTTCTTGGTTCTTCATCTATCCACCGAAAAAAGGATTCATATTCTAATAAAAGATTTATATCCCAACTAATAGGTAAAGAGGGAAAAGTAATAGGTTGCTCAAAAAATTGATAGATATATTTAACTGGAACCTGAAAAATCATTCCTACAATTGTTGTGTAGGCAATTTCAGCTTTAAATCCTCCTGTAGCATTAATAATTACCTCTCGATTTTCTCGTTGTGCTTTAGTAATTTCTTCTATCAAGATATTGACTAATTCTCTTAAACCACGACGTTCAAACTGGGCTTCGTTTTCTTCTAGAGGTAATTCTCTGAGAGCGATATTTGACCATTTATCACTTTTTAAATATCGAGATATTACTTTAGCACAGAGTTCACCGTTAATAGTTTTAGTGTATAATAGAACTACTTCATCTGTAGAATTTGCTATCTTTAATAAAGATTTTGTTTCAGCACTTGCTTTTTCTGGACCAACACTTTTTAAGTAATTTTGTAATTCGTCTTCAGCAAATGATTCTCCTTTGTTTTTGTTTAGCTCACGGGTAGCGTTACTCAATAAAGAGGTGCCTGTTGTTGTAATAATTGTTTGCACAATTTCTCCTTAATTTGAAGTTGTTTTAATAAGAAAGAATTTAGGGAGCATAATTCATTCTAGTTTAATTTTAGATTAATAATTGATTTATTATTCACTAAATATTGTTTGTGCCTAACAACTAACTTATTAACTGACATTCCGGAGTTCTTCATATATCTTTATTTATATTTACATTTTCAAAAATACTTATACGAAAAACCCTAATTATAGAAATCAATATCAATAACCAATTTTTTATGAAAAAATTAGTTACAATTCTTCATAACAGTTAAAATCGATACCCATCGCTATAAGGGTTTCAGGGATTTAATGTTAAGAAGTGCGGAATGTGGGTTATTAACTGACTCTCCTAGATTAACATATAGTGGAAGAGGGGTTTTCCAGGTTTGTTATTTTGTTTATGAAAAGCTCTCTGATCCACAAAAATGGCGGTCTAAATTGGCCAAATAATTTGTATCAGTTTTGTGCCACTTAGACTCAGGAAATTCATAGATCCAGTCTAAACCAGAATCAATATCTAAAAAACTACTGGCCATTCCTTGGTTATATTTCATCTTGTTAAAGATTTTTGTTTCATATTCTTTGAGGCAATAGAAGATGTAGCTTGGGTAGAATGAGAGTGAAACCGAACAAGGCTTAACTGTGGTTATATATTGTTTAAGAGAATTAATTTGCTCAATATCCTGGACATTTGTAGAAACGATTTGAGTTTCCAAATTTTAAAATTGTTCACTGATATGTTCTAGTTTGAAACGGAGATAATTAAATCCTGTTGGTTGCTGAAAAATTAATTTTCCGTTTAGGGTTTCCATTGCTTTTTTAGATACTGCTTTGGGTAAGGCTAGAAGATTTTTGATGATTTATTTGGTTTGATTTTGGTTTGATTTTCGTTTGATTTGATATTAATTAATCAAAAAGATTTCCGTTGCCAATTCTGTGGAATTTTTGGTGTTTATTTTGCTGTTTAAATCTATCAAAAATGTGGAAAGGGGCTGTTCTGGTTGGTGTTGATTCATTTTTTTTGTT
>JAKQYE010000501.1 GCA_023356605.1 Trichodesmium sp. MAG_R02
AGCCAAAATCGTCATAAATTACTATATTATCAAAGGGGACTCAAAGCAATGAATAAAGTGGTTAATTAGACTATAATTTTTGATTAACAATAAATTAATTTATGTGAGGAGTTTAATAACATTATATTATAATACAGCTTGAATAATTATTCAACACAGATGGTGGATAAGAGTAAATTGGCGATCGCTACCTCCCAAATTCAAAATCCCATTCCTTTTTTAATTGAATTATTATTCAACTTATTGTCTCAAATGATTACTATATCTACCATTAAGCTTACTTGTCAGCCCGTGAGGAAAATTAGTTACGATTCTTTATAATAGTGAAAATTGATGTCTATAGCTATAAGATTTTCAGGGGTAGCATTTGGGGCGATAGATTAATAAAACTTATCAATTTAATGTTAATAAGTGCGGAATGTGGGATATAATATTTCGCCATAAATCTTCTGAATTTAAAGACTGATATCTTAAATAAGGATTTATCGTATCATGGCTAATATTTTAGATTTGGATTTGGATTTGGATTTGCGGCGTAGCGTTATTGTAAAATTTGTGTGAGATTTAAGTAAATATTGACGAGTTACAACAAAATTAAAATCCATGTTTTTGAACTAATATAATCATGTCATTATCATCTAATGATTAAAAATTTTTAGCAAATCAATTTAGCATTTTATAACCTTGTTTGAATATATATTAAAAGTAATATCTATCCGAAAAAAACTAATTTAAGTAATTGACAATTCCCTAGTTTACAGTACGCTATATATAGTTTACCTGCGTAATATAGTTTACCTGCGTAAGTCCTGTTTATATTAGATCGTGCACTATCTGTAGGTATTAAGGGCTATTAACCCCTACTAGATACGATCTAACTTCCCTAAATGAAACGTATGAACCAACGCTCCTGAAAATTCACACCAGCAAACGCTTCATACTCTGCCAAACTTCTGACATTTCCTAACCCATAAATTCCAAAATCTTCCTTCGCAGTTTCCATTCCCAAAATCTGACGAAAACGAGATTCAGAGATCTGATTTTGGACCCACCAATCTTTATGGTCTTCCCAATGTACAACCCGCTTTTTACCAGTATTATAAAAATGCCAACAAACACTCAGATTAGGATGATAAATATCCCACCCCCTGGTCCAAGCTTTAGCAGCAAATAACACCTCTTCTCCAGTAAAATAAATATCTGGGTCGTAGGGCACTTCCTCAATAATTGACCCTTCTGCAAAAATAAATCCAGCAGCAACAAAAGCTCCCAGTTGCGGGGTACTGCATTTACTTAAATCACCTATTCCTCTTAAAGTTAAAGTACCAGGATCTCGAAATTTATCTGGTTCTAAGCGACTCGGTGTATCCCCAACTAATTCTCTCGGGGGTCTGTAAGCAGGAGGATAGGTACTCAAAAGCGGTTTTTCGCTAGGACACCTTTTTAGCATTTTAATTAATTCCACATCCCATCCAGGTAAAAATCTCATATGGGCATCAATTTGCAGAGTGTATCGTTCTTTTTCCCATAACTTTTGTACCAGGGACCTCGCCCAACCTACACCACAAGCTTGAGATGCTGTGAGGGCAATAATACGACAATTTTTTATAGCTTTAAGTTTACTAATATAGTTCTTTTCCTTATCCGTACCATACTGCCAACAAATACCAAAACTCAGACCTTCGGGATGAGAAGCCTGGGCGATCGCCTCTTCAACTGTGGGAATCAATTCTAAATCGCGGTAGGCAACTATTTGAATAAAAATACTATCCATACAATACGTTTTAAGTCGTTTTATCTAATTTTCAAATACTACCTATTTTAATAAACACAGGAATTATCCACTCCTCCTAGATAATACGTATCTGTAGAGGGTTAATAACCATTAGATCCTATCATATATGGTGTTTGGTGCGTAGTTATTTATTGACATATTAAGATAAAGCTATGGAAGCTACAAGTAATTATCCTACAAGTGTTAGTTCTGAAATACCTAACCCTATTGAATGGGTAGAATAATATTATTCTATTGCAAGTTTAATAGATACTCTTCTCGCCATACAAAACATATTTGACCATGGATGTTTATTCCAAGAAAATGAATATCAAGAATTATAGTCGTTTTAATTAAGATTGAAACAAAAATTGAGTATAATAAAATCAAGTCAACTAGAAACTATTTTGAACTATGTCTTACAGTTTAGACTTTTAAAAAAAAGTAATAAATTTTGTAGAAAATGGCGGTACAATTACCAAAGCAGCTCATACATTTGGGATAGGAAT
>JAKQYE010000502.1 GCA_023356605.1 Trichodesmium sp. MAG_R02
TCTTAATTATTATCATTTTTCAGTGATTTTTTTTCACTGAAGATAGGGAAATATTTCTTCTCTGTAATTAGCGTAAATATTACGCTAACTATATGTTCTTTTTGTCCAAAGTCCAATTATTTGGAATGACTATATAAAAAATAAAAAAACCATTCTTGTGAGTATTTTCTACTCCCTTTAAAAAGTTTGACTTGACAAAACTATCGTAATCAGAAATAATAGTCAGGTGTATGTCTAAATCCTGCTCGGACCAGGTTAAGGCATATTAAAAGCTGGTCAAAAAAGAAAGACATTTACCGAAAAATTGGGTTTAAAGCTTCGCCGTGCCTTTAGGCCGGGGAGGATGTCAACTATCTTAAGTAATTAAATTACCACTTAAGGTATTAGTGTTAGAACCAGCTACCTGTACGGCAATCCTATCAACACAGAGTAATGACTTACGCAATTATTCAAACAGGCGGAAAACAACTAAGAGTAGAAACAGGTCGCTTTTATGATATCGACCTTCTATCTGCATCAGAAGGAGATAAAATTTCTATTGATAATGTACTTCTAGTTCAATATGACGGAGATGTTCATATTGGTCAACCCCTAGTAGAAGGTGCTCTTGTAGAAGGTACCATTCTGAAACATTTACGGGGCAAAAAAATTATCGTTTACAAGATGCGACCTAAAAAGAAGACCCGTAAAAAAAGGGGACATCGCCAAGAACTTACCCGGCTAATGATTGATTCTATAAGTCTCAATGGTAAAGTATTGGCATCGGAAGAAAAATCTCCAGTAGAAGAACCTCAAAGTTCAGTTATAGAAGTAACCTCAGAAACAACTGAGACTGTTACTAAAAGTACAACTGAACCGACCGTTGCTATAGAAACTGTTGAAACTCAACTTTCAGAGGCTACAGCAGAAGTAGAAACTGTATCTGAAGAAAAAGTTGAAAATTAGGCAAAATAGGTATAGTACTCAATATAGATAGTAAAATTCGGAGGAAATTATGGCTCATAAAAAAGGTACTGGTAGTACTCGTAACGGTCGTGACTCTAATGCCCAAAGATTAGGTGTTAAACGGTATGGCGGTCAAGTTGTCAAAGCTGGTAATATTCTTGTCAGACAACGTGGTAGCAAGTTCCATGCTGGCAATAATGTTGGTATCGGTAGTGACTATACTCTATTTGCTTTAGTTGAAGGTGTGGTAACTTTTGAAAGAAAAGGTAAAAGTGGGAAAAAAGTTAGCGTTTATCCTGTAGCTCAAGAAGCTAATGTTGCTGTAGCTGAAGCTTGACATACTCCCAAAAGTGTGATAAGCCCAGTATGTATTGATTGACCATAATTAAAACTTAGGCAAAGAAACTGGGTTTATGAGAGATAGATGTCAGTATAGTATAATATTATGTAGTATAAACAATACTTTCTATATTTTATCTAACATTCCACACTTAAAAAAGTAAGTATATAGGTATGCATAAACCTTACATTCTGCACGTCAAAATGTGGTGTCTCAAACTAGCGATTGAAAGCCTTGTTTGATAATATAGTCATTTCAAATTATATTGGAAAACTTTTTCTGCACCAAACGCGAGTTATAGCAAGAAATACTTGTCTCAATTCTTTATTAAAATGACTATAACTATGAATTTTGTGTGCGACCCCTCTGCCACTAAATTGCTAAACTGGGCATAAAGGACTGTCCCAGATCAACACATGAGGGAGACCTCGATTTGCGGATAACTCTTATGTCCTTGATGGTGAAATTCCACCCGCCCTGTTGTTAGGTTAACAGCCTAGGCAACGGGGTAGGGATTGAAAGTCAATCCCCGGAGCTGTCCTGAATGGGTCAAAGCTTTAACTATCAAATGAGTGAGAATTCTAGTAAAGGCTGACAAGTGGACGAACAGGAAGGTAATAAAACTCTCGTGACATAGGGCCATTCCAAAGGTAGTTAAGGGTTATAGGACGAAAGTTGGGTAGCTCACGGGGTGACAAACAGCTCAAAAGCATTTTTGGATAATGGTTTCTTGGATTAAAGCTCTGTGGAGAATATAGATTTTGTCAATGATAATAATCCGTGTTTAACTTGATCAGGACTTACGCAGGTACGCTATATATAGCGTACTGTTAAAATGAAATTGTCAATACTATAATTAGTGATTTTCGGATAGATATGAAAAGTAATATCTATAAAAATAAGGTTACAAAAT
>JAKQYE010000503.1 GCA_023356605.1 Trichodesmium sp. MAG_R02
TTTATCTCCTTGAAATTTTTGTTTTTTATCAAATTTATCCTGTTGTTTTCTTAATATTTTTACATCACTTACTGGACCTTTTTCTCCTACTATTACATCTACTATTTCTGTTCCTTTTGGTATAGGTAAGAGTTTCAACTTTTTTATCTACTTTTTGATTTGCCACAACCTATGCGCGGATTGCTATATATAGTTACTTTAAATAATAATGAGACATTTTTTTACCTAAAATACTTTCATAGCAAGAAAAACTTGTCTCAATTCTATTGTGAAACGACTATATCTAGATTGTTTAATTGAATAAATGTTATATGAAATAAGTCAACGAAAGAAGTGAGAATGTACAACATTATCTGGGAGAGCCAAGAAAAAGTTCTATTCAAAAACCTTTGACAAATTTTACGGAAACATGATTAACCATTTCTCACAAGTATTTCTTACCACTTTTTTTGTTGGTTGTAATAGCATCAAGATGTTTGGGATATGCATAAAGCAAATCTGGGATTTGTGTGGGGATAGACTCGGGTATATAAAAGACTGAGCTAATTTTATTCAACTTTTTTCCTACAGTCTAGGTAGGTTCTCGAGGAGATGGAAAAGCTCAATTCATCCCTAAAAATGAGGAGATTCAATAGTAGTTAATTGAAATAATTAACCTAGATTATTGTTAAAATGTAATATTTTCACTTACTAGTTAGGACTTAATATCTTGAACAATTTACTAATTTTACCTCAAGGCCAGAAAAAAAGTTAGGGAGAATCCGGGAATATTTACAATATTGATACATTAACTAGGTAATGATTTTAGAAGTAATATTAGCCTCTAGTTCCAGTCAATTAGAATTCCCTGGCTCCCCATTCTACTTATTCTTCTATCTCCGAGCTATTATCATTATTCTCATTGTCGTTCTCATTATCTACTTGCTTCAAATGAATATGTTTGTATCCTAACCTAATTTCAAATTCATCTCCTGGTTTTAAGCCCATAGTTTCAGTATAAGTAGCTCCTATGACAATTTGGCCATTTTTGTGAACGCTAACTCGATAAGTTGGTTCCCTGCCTCGACCATCTTTGTTTCCACTCTTGTCTAAAGGAACTCCTTTTGCTGCTAAAATTGCATCATAAAAATCTGTGAGATTAACACGAGTCTCTTCACTTTTAGTAAGTGTATAATATCCACAAAGTTTAGCAGTTTCCCTTCGTGGTAAGTCAGAAAGTTCTTTTACCTTTTGCAATAAAGGCTTTCCTGTTAGTGGAGTTGTTCTATTTTCAACCATAGTTCTTAATAATTCTCCTTAAGCGTATAAATACTATAGTAAATCAATTTTAGTGAAAATTGTTAGGGTTATTAAAAATATATACTGAAATTTATCAATTGTGCAAAAAAATTTTTACTAAGTCATAAGGCCAATAAGATTTCAGTAGGTAATCTTGATTGTCTTAATACACAACTTAACCTTCTAGTTAGATTGAAATTATTTCCTGAATTTTAACAGTTCTTACCCTATGAAAATAATGAATAGGAAGTGGGAAGTAAGGAATAAGTGAAAATACAATTATTTGTCACTTATTTTTAATCATAACTTTAGGAGGATGAATCTTGATGTCCCCTGGCCTGCGGGATGATTTCAATCTCTAGCCTGATAGAGCTTGAATATTTAGTTGCTCAACAAGTCTATAACCAGTTGTTGAGCACTCAAATTATCTGTGATAAAAATAGGAAAAAAAGATCCAATCAGGACTTACCCAGGCAAACTCATAAACCCGGTTTCTCATAGATATTTATGTGTTAAAAACAATGATTTATTGTAGAAACGGGGTTTCTTTCGGTAAGTCCTGGCAATAAAAAATTTAGTTATTAATAATAAATGGGAATTAAGCAAAAAAAACGCTAAAACCTAGATCACGTCAAAGTTTATAGTGTTTTTTAGTCCTGGGTAGTCCTGCATAGTAATGGTCAAGTACAAATTGTGTTATTATAGTGATGAACGAAGTTCCATATAGCTCCAATGTGATTACTTAATTTTTTAGAAAATGATAATGTTTTTCTTACTAACCGTCCGATGCGTTGTCCCATTAGACATCTCCAAAATAGAAAATAAGGTAAAATTATCAAAACCATTTATTTATAAAGTCTCCCAAATGAATCCAACTTTAGAATATATTTATAATCATCCAAAAGAAACAAAAAGAAT
>JAKQYE010000504.1 GCA_023356605.1 Trichodesmium sp. MAG_R02
AGCTTATTAGGTAGTTTCTTAAGCAAAAATTTTACATTACAGGAGGTAGATTTTTTTGGATAATAACCCAGATACTTATGGCAGAACTATTCAGTTAGGTGCTTCTCGACGTCGCCTTGAAGATGCTGAAGCGCTCTATAATCAAGAACGTTGGAATGGTGCTATTTACATGGGTGGTTATGCTATTGAATGCGCTCTCAAATCTCTCATTTGTTATGAGGAAGACACATATAATTTGAGGCATACAAAAGTATTTAAGAGCTTAAAAGGTTCAAATTTACATGATTTAGGACAGCTATTAGAAGCTTTGCCAGATATACGGAGGGCAATTGAATCTTCAAAAGGAAATAAATCTTATAAAGAGGCATGGGACACAGTTAAATTATGGCGAAATGATAAGTTACGATACTCAGATAAAAAGGGTGATAAAATTGAGGCTAGCAAGTTTATTGATGCAGTAAAAAAACTACATAGATATTTATTGATAAAACAACTAGTTTATTGATGCAGTAAAAAAACTACATAGATATTTATTGAGCAAACAAGGAGAAGGCTAATGACGGATAGAAAACTCTTAATGGAACAAATTCAGGACCACCTAAACCAGAGTTTACAACTTCAAGATTCACAAGTTCAAGTAAACGTAAAAAGAATGTCAATAGGTTGGCTAAAAATTATAATTATTACTAGTTTATTTCAGAAACAATCTTTAGAAGAGCGAGAAGACAAAATTGATGAAATATTAGCAAATATAGATTTTCATTTGAATAAATATCCAATTTTAAGCTATGATTTTTTAACTCCGGAAGAAGCAATAGAAGAACCTTTTGAATCTACTCAAATTCAGTTACCTTTGTGGTCAGACATTTTAATGGCACCAGAACCTGATGTACAAAAAAAATCAGATGAAGAAGATATTTTTAAAACTCCTTTAGTTGTGACATTCTATTCTTTTCGAGGAGGGGTTGGTCGTTCTACGGCATTGGGTTTAGTTGCTGGAATATTAGCTACTGAAAAAAAACGTCGAGTAGTAATACTAGATTTTGATTTAGAAGCACCAGGAATTTCAATTTTATTGGAGCCAGATATTCATCAATTTAGTCAAGAAAATTATGGTGTATTAGATTATTTATACCAACGCTTTCTCTCCCCGGAAGAAAATTTTCCTCCCATTGAAAGTTGTATTTATCAAGTAGAATTAAAAGCCCGCGGTGAATTATTTTTGGTTCCGGTTGGGGAATATGATGAATATTATATTCATCGTTTAGCTGAACTAGACAGGGGTACTTTGCAGGCTTTTTATCGTCGAGAAAATAATCCAGTTGAACAACTAATTGAAGATATTAAAGAGCAATTAAATCCTGATGTGATTTTAATTGATACCTGTTCTGGGTTTAATGATACTAGTGCTATTGCTTTGTTAGATTTAGCTGATACAGGAATTATCTGTTTTTCACCTACTGACCAAAGTTTTAAAGGATTAAGTTGGGTAGTAAAAAGTGTTCGTAAACAATGGGAATATCAAGGGAAACCAGATTTGCGTTTTGTCCTAACACCTATACCTCCTGTTGCTCAAGAACAACGTCAAGTTTGGATAAGTAATGTTGAAGATTGGATAGAAGAAAATTGGGGGTTATTAAATAATCAAACAGTCAGGGAACTTTACTATGAAGTTAACTATAATTCTAATTTTAGCACTTTATCAAGTCTAGTTAATAATTTACCTAAAAGTTTACTGGATAATTATCTTTCAATTGCAGAATCAATTGATGCTAGTTTACCGGATTTTAAATCGAGTCTAAAAACTACCAATACTATTAATAAAGATACTAAAGATGCTGTTTGAAAGGAATTGGATTTTCCAGCAGAAACAGCAGAATAGATAAAGTAGAAAAGATTCCATATATATTCGAACGTACGGAATATTTCCCCGAATTTTTAAACGATAAAACTTGATTTGTTGATAGTTAAAAAGACTATTAACGAATATCCTGAACTTGAGGAACTGTTAAGTAAACTCTAGGGTGAAGGAATCTTTTACTGATGAAAACCAACTAATAGAAATATGGGAATTTGAAGGTACAAAGTTAACTACTTGTTTCAAGGGAATGATTGATGTAGGTATTTTTAAATTTGAAAGTTCTCTTGAGTAATGCTATAGTTTGGGTGTTTATTAGGAATTTT
>JAKQYE010000505.1 GCA_023356605.1 Trichodesmium sp. MAG_R02
AGAGTAATAGATTTGCTAAAAGATGGTGGTATGATTACCGAAGCAGCTCATATATTTGGGATAGGAAGAGCTTTGATATATGGATGGTTATCTCGCTCAAAATTGGAAGCAACTAAGGTAAAACGTCGTCAAAGAAAATTAGATTGGAAAAAATTAGAAAAAGATGTAAAACAAAATCCAGAATCGATCATTAGCAGACAGAGCTAAAAATTTTGGAGTTAATCCTACAGCTATATTTTATTTTATACTTTGAAAAGAATGAAGATTACTAGAAAAAACAACTTCGTTATAGAGAAAGACATAGAGAAGAAAAAATAAAATATGATCATAAACTACGCAATTTTATAAAAAAAATTGGAAGTAAAAGCTTTGTATTGATTGATAAATCTGGATTTGAAGATGATCAAGACTGTATTTATGCCTGGTCAAAAAAAGGGAAAAAAGTTTATGGTGAGCAAGAAGAAAAATGAGGAAAAAGAGAAGATTGAGTAGCCGGGAGAAAAAAAAAGGAGAAACATTTAATGGTACCAATTATATTTAAAGGAAGCCTAAATACCGTGGTATTTGAATAATGGTTAAATCAACATTTATTATCATCATTAAAAATTCCCAGTGTACTAATTATGGATGATTTATCAATTCATAGAAAAAACTTTATTAGATAATTAGTAGAAGCAGGGGTTAATCTTTTAGGCACCTTTAAGTAACCTTGTGTTCCCTTATATTCCCTTATATTGAAATTTGAAAATTTCTACACCATTAAACATTACTTGATTTTTCCATTCACTAATAAAACTGCTGAGTTACATTTAATAATTCTTTAATTTCAGGGTAGGATTTTCCCGACAAAATCATTTTGATATGCCTTAGCTCTTTTTATTTCTTTTGACTATGCATGTTTTATTTATAAAATCGTCTAGTTCATCTAAAATATTCATTTTTTTTCTAGGGAAGTGGATATGTTATTATTATTATTATCATCATTATATCTGTTGCGACCTATGGGCGGATTGCTATATTTAATAAACTTAGTGTAGAGTGATTAAAATAACCAGTGAATTAAAAAATCATCAAAGGCTTATCAATCTATAAATTTTGACTTTTGAGCAAAAAATAAAGAATGAGGCCTCGAACTTCCCCTTTTGAGGGGGTGAAAAAAATATTCAGTATTTCAGCCTCCAGCTTTAGTCGGAGGTACTAATAACTGACAACTGATAACTGAAATGACCCGATGACATCTAAATGCTATATCTCAAAAACCTGTATTATCATCCAGCAGCTAGTATCATTCCTATCCTGACAAATATCAATATGAAACTAGCACCTCAACAAATGGGTCTGATTATTGGTCATAGTGGTTCGGGGAAAACTACATTATTAGAAATATTAGCTGGTCTAGCTAAATGCTCCAAAGGAGAAATATACTGGCGAGAGCAAAAATTAACCTCCGAAAATTTACAACAACTGGGTGGTTTAGTATTTCAATTCCCAGAAAGACATTTTTGTGGGGGTACTATTCTAGAAGAATTACGATTAGGTCATCCAGAGTTACGACCGGAACAAATATCTTCTGCCTTAGAAGAAGTAGGACTTCAGGACTTGCCATTAAAGACATCGCCCCAAGCATTAAGTGGAGGTCAGCAACGTCGTCTGGCCTTGGCAGTACAATTAATTAGACAACCTCATCTATTAATGTTAGATGAACCAACTGCTGGATTGGATTGGTCAATACGGAAACAATTGGTCAATTTACTGGCTAAATTGAAAAATCATTGGAGTTTATTGGTTGTTACTCATGATGCTAGTGACCTTTTACCTATAGCTGATAAATGTTGGACTTTAGATAAGGGAAACTTGGAATTTAGAATTTAGAATTTAGAAGTCATAGGATCCTCAACAAATCTATTGTTTTAATTACCAGTTTTTAGGAGAACAGAAATAAGTCTGAATATTTAAGGTATAGTTAGTTCTATTAATGAGGAGCTAGCTCCCCAGTTTGAGTAAAAGCTACGCAGTTACTTAATACAAAAAGATTGAGAATGGTAAATCGATATATAAACTGAAATTATGGGAATTAAAATCTTTAGAAATCAAGTCAAAAAAATTTAATAAACAGTCTACCTTCTATCATTATCAAATAGAAACTAAAGCAAGAGTCTCAGAAATAGAAAGAAGAA
>JAKQYE010000506.1 GCA_023356605.1 Trichodesmium sp. MAG_R02
TCAAGGATTTACCCCTTGAGAATTTATTAAGGATTGCAAGATAAAGTCAAAGCTTTAGAGGTATTCCTAAATCACTTAAAGGCAGAATATAACCTCCAGTAACTAGATAAACAGAATCAGAAATGACTCCCACCCGACGAATTAGACTACCAAGGCGATCGCGAAATAAACGTCCAATAGGAAAGGAAGGGACAACTCCCCAACCAGTTTCCTCAGCCACTAAAATTACATCACCCTTAACTTTTAATAGACTTTCAATGAATGTTTCTAAAGTTTCATTCCAAGCTTTTTCATCTTGTGCCAAAATATTAGATAACCAAGTACCTAAAGAATCTACCAAAATACAAGAATCCTCATACCTATGATCAATTAAAGTTTCTGATAATTTTATAGGTATTTCTAAAGTTATCCAGTCAGAGGGACGGCGGTTTTTATGTTTTTCAATTCGAGTTTGCCACTCCAAATCACTAGTATTAATTTGAGAGGTAGCTACGTATATTATTCTTTTTCTAGAATTAGTGGCTAAACTTTCTGCCCATTCACTTTTACCAGAACGAGCAGGACCAGTAACTAAAATTAATTTATCAGAAGTAGCTGGAGCAGAATTCATGGGAAATAGAACTAAGTATTCAAAGTGAAGGACAATTTAAGTTATGCAACAAAAAATTAGGCCAATATTGCCAACAACTTCAAAGTAAGGAAATTATAACATACTATGGCCTTAATCTCTGCTATCATCTGTACTCATAATCGGGATAATTACTTAGGAGCTGCAATAGATAGCCTGTTAGCACAGGATTTTCCTGGTAGCTTTGAAGTAGTAGTAGTCGATAATGCTTCAAAAGATAATACCCGTGAAGTAGTAGAAGCAAGACTTCCGAACCCCAAACTAGAATATGTTTATGAACCAATTACAGGATTATCTGTGGCCAGAAATACAGGAGCAAAAACAGCCAGCGCTGAAATTTTAGCTTATCTTGATGATGATGCTGTTGCTAGTTCCCAATGGTTAAGAGTACTATATGAAGCCTATCAAAGCAACAATAAACTAGCTATTGCTGGAGGTAAAGTCACCTTGATTTGGCCAGAAGATATTAATCCCCCCAAATGGTTGTCTGTAGAACTATCAGGAAACTTAGGTTACTATGACCTTGGTAATTCCGTTGTATATATTGACCAACCAGGTTTAACTCCTAGAGGTTTAAATTATTCGATTCGTCGCACATTTCTGGAACAAATTGGTGGTTTTGATATTAACTTGGGTCGAGTTGGCAAAAAATTATTATCAAATGAAGAGTTATATACCACAGAATTAGCCCTCAAGCAAGGTTGGCAAGTAGCTTATCTGCCAGAAGCACTAGTTGCTCATAATGTAGCACCAGAAAGAGTAAAACCTTCCTGGTTTATTGAACGAGGTTGGTGGCAAGGTGTTAGTGAATGTTACCGAGAACAACTAACTGGTAAAGCCGGCTTAAGCCAATTATCCCGTGGCAGCGAGAGAATAATTCGAGGTATCTATAAGTCTCTAAAAAATATTACAGACCCTGCCAAGGGTTTTGATAATTTTGTCTATGCCTATGGTCAAATAGGTTATTTAGGGGCAGTTATTCAAAGTATGATATTTGACACTCCCGGCCCTAAAGGGTGAGGAGCCTTGCTACACCGAGCTAAATTACTTAACAAATTCTCCTAAGCTATCCACAGGTTAATCTGTCCACAAGGGTTTTGAAATTTGGTATGCCCGATCAAGTCTAAACCTTTGTAGAGGATGTTTATACTGGCATTATGATTAGCTCCATTTGCAAATATGGGTTCTGGTTCTACGACTATTTTTGATACGTTTACCACAACTGCTACAATCAGTGCGAGTGTAGTGAGGACGGACAATGATTATAGTCGTTTTAATTAAGATTGAAACAAAAATTGAGTATAATAAAATCAAGTCAACTAGAAACTATTTTGAACTATGCCTTACAATTTAGACTTAATACAAAAAGTAATAAATTTTGTATAAAATGGCGGTACGATTACCAAAGCAGCTCATACATTTGGGATAGGAAGAGCTTCGATATATAGATGGTTATCTCGCCCAAAATTGTCAGCAACTAAGGTAAAAAGTCGTCAAAGAAAATT
>JAKQYE010000507.1 GCA_023356605.1 Trichodesmium sp. MAG_R02
ACAAAAAATGCCGATAGCTTATCGGTGAACGCCTGTGGACTTGAAGGTGCCGTCTCCCTTGGTTGAAGCAGGAATTGAACAGCAAGCCTGTCTAGGTTTGTATAGGTTTCATGAAGCAGTATAGCACTACGCAAATACCTTAGAACGTCCTTATTATGTCCTCTACTCTCTATCCCCTTACAGTCCAAATTTATTGTCTTAACCAAAAGACGTAGTCCAATTAATATAGGAAACATACCTTTGCAATAGTTCTGGAGCAAGAAACCATCTTGGTAGTTAGCGATCACATCCCAAAACAATATTTATTCTTAATGCACACCGAACAATTTTTGTCAAGTTTTATGTTAAGAAAGATGTTGATAAAGTTTAAGAGGAGCAAAGAAAGATATAATAGATTGTGACTTGTCTAGTGTCGCTATATATAGTCTATAATTCCAGTATTATTCTGGATATTGCTACTACAATTAGTGCCATTATATAAGTTTTGATACATCCTTAATGTGAAAAGATAACAGAAATATATGTTCATATAACACTTTGCGAATCGAAATTTTGAAAATTTTCTTTCGACTAAAGAGTTAACTGTTTTCTTTTTAGGATTGTTTTAATCATAGAAGTTAGGCAGTAACACTATATATAGTGCATTTTTGATAATTATTTCAAATACATTCACTACAACTAGTGCCTTTGCGTAAGTCCTTAATCCTGCTCATAATTAAAAGTTATTGGTTTTTATGAAAGTTACATCAGAATGTATCAAAAACAATTACGACAAAAGTAATGCTGTTGAACATTACCTATCTAAATATCGTCGTGACAGTGTAAAAATTGAGTGGGAGGAACCATTTTCTTGTTCGGTCTTTAAGCAAGCGATTAGATTATCCAATAAAATTAAAAAAGATAAGCTAAAGGTTCTTGATGTAGGATCAGGTACAGGTGATGGATATGTTTTACTTTCAAAGCTCTTCAAGGAAGACAAAGAAATCAGTAACTATCAGCTAGACTATTTTGGCGTCGATATTAGTCCCCAAATGGTGGAAACTGCTAATGATTTGTATGCAGATGAAAGTAACGTTAGGTTTGAATGTGAAGATATTCGGAACAGCAGTTTTACTGAGTCTTTCGATATATATCTTTCTTGCGGAGTTCCGTACTCTCATCTGACTAATGATGAGCTTTACAAAGCTCTCAAGATGATTGTTACCAATATTCGCAAGCATCATTCCAGGTGTGCCGTAGTTGTTGATGTATTGGGACGCTACAGTATTGAGTGGACACCTAAATGGAATGAAAGTCGTTGGGATTACGCTATGAGCTTTTTCGAGAGCGAAGGACATGCGGAACCCACATGGATGAGTTTCTACTCCCATAATGATTTGCAAAATATTATGCAGAAAGCAGCTGATGCTGTTGGCTGTCCTGTTGAGAAATTTGAGTTTTTTGATCGCTCAATTATGGTGGGGCGTCATACTTCAACAGGGCAATTTAACCCAAAATTGCCAAGGTATCGTAACCTTATTAACAGTTTACTCGACCCCTCACAAGAGACAGAATTAAGCAAACTTATTTTTCAAGTAGAATTTACAAGCGCACCAAAACATATTTTGGAATTCTTTGAAAAATTCTCCGGTTGGTGGAATTTATTAGTGAGTCAGGCAGCGGAAATCTTAGATGAGTCTATACAAGTCAAGTTTGTTGAATTGCCTCAAGAGGTTCAAGGGTTTAAAGCAGCACTTAAGACAGAGTTGCAACAGTTCTCTGACAAACGCCTCGACCGACAAAAAGTTGAGTTCATGCTGGCTCAAGTATTGCGACAATTGGAAGAAACACAGCAACCAGGTTATGGTGTTGGTCACGATTTGTTTGGGGTAATGTGGTTAGATGCTACAGAACTCTAACTTTTTGCGAAGCTTGAAAAGAGTCAACACTTCTTGTGATAAAGCAAGATGTTTTAACCATTAATTGCTATAATTAGCTAGGAAAAAATTATTCGCTAGTATTCCTAGCGAATAATTTTTGGACTTAGATATGTTCGCTTCCCTCATCAAGATAATAGAAATTGTGTTATTTA
>JAKQYE010000508.1 GCA_023356605.1 Trichodesmium sp. MAG_R02
GACAAAAGTTTTAATTTCGATGAGAAGCTACTATCAGAAACCGTTTTTTTGCTCCTCATCTCTCTGGTCCCCTGTTTTGACAGTACCTTTTTTGACAGTAAATCAAGGGATAATTAAGGTAGATAATGAGGACAAGTGGACAAGGGAGTAGAAACTTAGAGAATAAAAATTCGTAAAGACTTAGTGATCTATTGCCCAAGCATTTCTTTTTTTCCTTGTCACCAAGTCCTCCAAGTCTGGTCAAAACTAGCAGAAAGTCAAAAGTGTAGCCCTACAGATCCCGATCTTCCCCATCAGAAGAGGGTTTTATAAAATTCCTATAATGGATAGCCCTAAAATAGGGAGACTCTAAACCTAATTTTTTGGTACAACAAGAATCTATCATTAAGACTGTAAAGATTTTCACCTTTAGGGCTGAGAATATCAAAATTGATTATAGTAATTAAGTAAATTAACTATTTGCCCTTCAGTCGAAAGGATCGCTAGTCATGACATCAAAAAATTTGCGGGAACTTGCTAAACAAGGAGATCCAAAAGTTATCTCCTCAATTATTAATCATTCACTACAAAAAAAAGGTATTAATGTCCAAGTAACTAAGGACAATGATTCTTTTGAAATTATACTGGAGTCGGATGAAGTTTCTAACCAACAAGCTTCTCTTGTTGAATTTATCCGAACTGGAATTGTCAAATTGGGAGTTGAATCAATCAATACTGTTAAGGTGTATGGTGTTTCGACTGGTAATAAAAAACCAGTCTGGGAAGAGGAATTTTTTTTAAGTACACCAGGAAGAACTAATACATTTGGACTTGAAAAAGAATCAGAAGCAGAGGAGCTTGAGCAGGACAAATTGGAAGCTGCATACGAAACAGAAACAGATGAAGATTACGAAGAAGCAGAATATGAGGAAGAAGTTGAATATGAAGATTATAATGATGATGATTATAATGACGACGAATTATCAGATGAACCTCAGTCTCAAAAAAAGAAGATTCCTCTAATCGCAGCAATATTGCTGTCAGTTTTGTTGGTGCTAGTTGCTGCTAGTGCTGCATTATACTTTGGTGGAATATTTCGACGAACTCCTCCTACACCACCTCCTTCTTCTCCGACTCTCACGCCTGAGCCTCCACCTACTGTTTCAAATCCTTGGTATTTTGCCGTCACGAACGCCCAAAAAGCTGCTCAAAAAGCTCAGACTGCTAAAACAAAATCTGAATGGAATACAGTAGCTAATTACTGGCAAGAAGCTGTGGATCTAATGAAAGAAGTCCCAGAGTCTCACCCAGAATATAAAACGGCACAAACAAAAATTGTTGAGTATCAAAATTATCTAGATATAGCAAAGCAGAGAGCAGATAAAGCTCCTAATTAGGAATCAGCAGACAAAAATATGAAACTTTTTGTACCAGGTCGCCTTTGTTTATTTGGAGAACATAGTGATTGGGCAGGAGGATATCGTTTTCTGAACCCCCAAATAGAGAAAGGTTATACGATTGTAGTAGGAATTGCTCAAGGAATTTATGCAGATGTTAAACCCCATCCTACTCATTTAATTATCAAGACAACTTTGAATAATGACAGTCTGATGTAGTCATTTCAGTTGGATAAGCACCCAAAAAAATTATTAGCAGAAGCTCGTAGGGGAGGATTGTTTAGTTATGTAGCTGGAGTTGCATATCAAGTTATCAATAATTATTCAGTAAGTGGTTTAGAAATAAACAATTATTTCACAGATTTACCAATTAAAAAAGGTCTATCATCAAGTGCGGCTATTTGTGTATTGGTGGCTAGAGCTTTTAACCTATTGTATGATTTGAAACTAAATATTCGAGATGAAATGGAGTTGGCTTATCAGGGGGAAGTGACTACTCCTTCTGGTTGTGGTAGGATGGACCAAGCTTGTGCTTATGCTCAACAAGCAATTATGATGATATTTGATGGGGAAAAAACGGATATTATTGAACTTAATCCGCCAAAAAAAGATTTATTTTTCGTGATTGTTGATCTAGGTGGGAGCAAAGATACTCAAGAGATCTTGACTAGATTAAATAAAT
>JAKQYE010000509.1 GCA_023356605.1 Trichodesmium sp. MAG_R02
AATAGGTTATTTTGAGCAAATTATGATACATTTATAGGATGTACTCAAATAGAAAATCATATACCATTTGTAGAGGTGGATTGCCCTTGAGCTCGGCAACATGAAACACCCCTACTAGATAGGGTGGTTCTTCTTAAGTCCTGGTTTATCTAACTAAGTAGGCAAAGTAGATATATATAATCTTAAAACAAAAAATCTGAGAAGAGCTCAGAAGTAATTTTTTAAACTGGCTCTTATCCTTTTGAATTGACCTTGCTATTTTAGGGATAATTAAACCTACCTGCTTACATATATTTGTATAACCAATATCTCTCTTATTTAATCTATGACAGAATTTTATACCTGGAAAGGGTATCGCTGTAGTTATGAATTATATCCACAAAAAGAGGATGTTACTAAGAGCATATTTTTACTACTAATACACCCAATTGGTGTTGGTTTATCTAAACATTTCTGGCATCGGTTTTGTTCTTTATGGGAGGAGGAAAACTTCCCAAATGCTATTTATAATCCTGATTTATTAGGGTGTGGTGAAAGTGATATGCCATCTGTGGCATATTACCCTGTAGATTGGGCTGAACAATTAGAATATTTTTTAGAGACAATTGTACAAAAACCAGTAATTTTAATTGTACAAGGTGCTTTATTTCCTGTTGCTATATCTCTGGTAAAACTACAACAAAAATCAAATTTAATTTCTGGTTTGATTTTATCTGGGCCCCCTCAACTTGAGTTAATGCAAAAAGCTAGTTCATCTATGCAACAAAAATTGAGATGGAATCTTTTTGATTCCCCACTTGGTAAAGCTTTTTATCCCTATGCACGCAGTAGAAAATTTTTAGAATCTTTTTCAAAAAAACAACTATTTGCTAATGCTAATCAAGTTGATGAAGAATGGTTAGGTACTTTGGAAAAAGGAGCAAAAAATCCACAAAGTAAATATGCTGTCTTTTCTTTTTTAGCAGGGTTTTGGAGACAGGATTTTAGTCAGGCGATCGCTGAAATTCACCAGCCAACTTTAGTATTAGTAGGAAGTCAAGCATCGACTATTAGTAAAACAGACAAAATTGAAACTCCAGAACAAAGAATGAACAGTTATTTAAAATATTTGCCTCAGGCAAAAGGTCATCAAATATCAGGACGAAATGTTTTACCTTATGAGTCTACAGCAGAATTCGTGAAAGCTGTCAGTGAATTTTTACGAGAAATTAATTAAGATTTTGTGCATTTAAACGACTTATTGTTGTCGGCAACTATGCAGAAAAGACCTTCTAAATTCGGAATTATAAATTCTCAATTATAGCTGAATAATAAGGATTTTAAATAAGTATTGGCTTAACTATAGTAATCCTATTTAACAGGGTTTTGGAGACCGGACTTTTCATGGGGAGGGCTGAAATTAATCAGCAAACTTTTTTAGTATTATCAGGAAGTTAAGCATCAACTATTAGTAAAACAGACAAAATTGAAACTCCAGAACAAAGAATGAAAAGTTATTTAAAATATTTTCCTCAGGCAAAAGGTGATCAAATATCAGGACGAAATGTTTTACCTGATGATTCCACAGCAGAATTTGTGAAAACTGTCAGTGAATTTTTACTAGAAATTAATTAAGCTTTTGTCCATCTAAACAACTTATTATTGTCGGCAACTATGCATAAAACCCACATTCGGAACTTCCGGCATGTAGTACAAAAAGATACATGAATTATCATTACTATTTTGAGCCAACAAATTAAACAAATTAATTCTATAGAACACAAAAAATCAGTGGCATGAGTATTTTGGGCCAACCAGGGATTTCTTTTGGCAGCATAACATACAGGAGGAAATACGCTTCCGTTGTCCGCATAAATTATTTTTTTTCTAGCTCTTCAAGTAGTGCGTTCGCGAAGCGGACTGGAAGTCTATCGCTTCTTATTATTGTTTCCCAGATAATATTTTTGACAACTCGAGGGTAAAAACTCTAAAATTAAGCTCCTTTCTTCTGTGA
>JAKQYE010000051.1:0-21179 GCA_023356605.1 Trichodesmium sp. MAG_R02
ATTAGTGATATGTTTCCCACAGCGACATGAAAAGCCAGTCATACAGAGCTTTTCAGATTTATAGTCATTTCAAAAAGAGATGGAAAACTTTTTCTGCACCAAACGCGAGTTATAGCAAGAAATACTTGTCTCAATTCTTTATTAAAATGACTATATAAACCACTAAGTTAGAATTTAGAATTTAGAATTCAGGGTTTTTTTTCTGAACAAGGGATATAAAAATAAGTCGTTTAAATGTAGAAAAGTAGATTATATCCCTACCATACAGTGCTTTTCAGGTTGATAAACTACATCGTCATAACCAAAACCTTATAGGGACGTTGCATGGAACATCCCTACTATGGTCTACTAAAATGAAAACTACTATAACCCAGCTAAATCTATTGCAGACCAAAGATTTTATGAGTTTAGGCGACAGCTTGAATATATAGTTATTTCATTTAAGAATGAAACATTAGACCTCTGCAAAAATGCAAATTTTAGAAGGGCGGGGTAAAGGTTTGAGAACTTTTTATGAAGCAGTATAGCATTCCTATAAGCAGTGAAGTACGCCCATTGATTGTTGACCAGGGAATAGGTAGGGAAGTTCTATGGAAAGTCCATACAGGGAATCAGTGAATAGAAAAGAAAAAAAATAACTGTGTTTCAGTGGCTTGAAAACCCTAGATTTTTTTTCTATTGCCTATTGTCTAAAATCAAAAAATTATATATCTCACAAATTTGATCAAGAGTACATTAATTGACAATCAGTTAATATTCTGCTATATTATATATGAAAAATTAGAGAAAAACTAGGTTAGTAATAGCTAAAAATATGCTGAATAAAAAAAAATTTAACTTAGATTTATTAAAAAATTTTTGGTCAATTGCTAAACTTTATTGGTTCTCAGAACAGAAATGGCGAGCTAGGGGTTTATTGTTACTCGTAATTGTTCTGTTAGGAACATTCACAGTATTTAATTTATTCCTCACAAATCAACGAGCAGAATTTATTTCTGCACTATCTGCTCAAAATCCTGAGAGATTTTGGCGCTCAATTATAGGATTTTTTTCCACAGTTGTGATTGCTGTACCTTTTGTGTCTTCCTACTCTTTTTTCCGACAAAAACTTAGTGTATTCTGGCGAAGGTGGATGACTCATAGTTTTATGAAAAATTATTTAAGCGATCGCTCTTTCTATCAAATTAGTTACCACCCAGAAATTGATAATCCAGACCAACGTATTGCTCAAGATATTAAAAGTTTTACGGACCAATCTCTAAGGTTTCTTGTAATTATTCTCAATGCCATATTTCAGTTATTTGGCTTTAGTGCTTTGTTATGGTCAATTTCTAAACCATTGGTATTTTTTGTAGTTGGTTATGCTATTGCTGGCACAGTCATCACTACAGGAGTATTTGGCAAGGCTTTAGTAGGGATTAATTTTGAACAACTAAAGCGAGAAGCTAACTTTCGTTTTGGTTTAATTAGAATTAGGGAAAATGCTGAATCTATAGCTTTTTATGGAGGAGAAGAACAGGAGTTACAACAGGCAACAAACTTATTTACTGATGTTTTTAATAATTTTAATCGGTTAATTAAATGGGAACTATATTTAGATATTTTTAGAAATAGTTATGATTTTATTACTTGGGCTTTACCATCTATAATTATTGGTCCCCGTGTGCTTTCTGGTGAATTAGAAATAGGGGTAATTACTCAAGCAGCAACAGCTTTTAGTATTATCTTAGGTTCCTTAACACTTATTGTTAATCAATTGGATAGACTTACAGAATTTGCTGCTGGAATTAATCGTCTATCTACTTTTTCTGTAGCTATTAAATCACCTCCTGAAGTTCCTGAAGGTGAATCAACCATTGATACAATAACAAATTCTTGGCTAGGCATAGAACATTTAACATTAAAAACTCCCAATTATCAAAGAACTTTAGTCAGAGATATTTCCTTAGAAATACCATCAGGAAATGGATTATTAATTATGGGACCTAGTGGCAGTGGCAAGAGTTCAATTTTAAGAGCGATCGCTGGTTTCTGGAACTCTGGTACAGGAGCTATTTATCGACCCGAACTGAATGAAATATTATTCTTACCTCAAAAGCCTTATATGGTTTTAGGTTCTCTCCGTCAACAGCTTTTATATCCCCAGACTAATCTAGACATTTCTGATATAGAAATACAGGAAGTCTTAGAAAAAGTAAATCTTGCCAAACTAGCAGAAAGATTTGGTGGTTTAGATGTAGTAGAAAATTGGAGTCAAGTTTTGTCAGTGGGGGAACAACAAAGAGTTGCCTTTGCCAGATTATTTTTAACTAAACCTAACTATGTAATTTTGGATGAAGCAACCAGTGCTTTAGATGTACCAACTGAGGAGATTTTATATCAACAATTGCAAGAAACATCTATAACATTTATTAGTGTTGGGCATCGTCGGACTTTGAAAAATTATCACCAACAATTACTAGAAATTACTGCTAACGAATCCTGGAAACTTAAAGCTATTACAACCTAAAATAAAAGGCAATAAACCTAGTTACTCGTTTGAGTGTGTCAGTCCTGATTTAATTTGACCCAAAAATAAGCTGTCAAACCTCTAGTTTTAGCTAGAGGTACTAATAACTAATATAATAGATATATGAAAATAAGGATAATAATTATCAAAAAACTCAGATTTTCCACACACATATTTTAGTCATAACAATTATCCAACAGTATTTTTGGAGTGTTTTTTACCCCGTGAGGTTAACTTTTTTAATACTGAATAATATCAAATCCACTTATTCATTCGGTGTCGAAAAATGTTTCATCTTCAGCAATTAGTAAATATTCCTAATTTCTCTTCTCTCCTGAGTACTGACTCTTAATTAACTAATGACACAAATGCTACTAGATTTGAGATCATTTCTCAACTCTTAGGATAAACGTTGATGCTCCCGACTCAACAACAAAACACCCATAGTAACAATAACAATACCCATAATTTGTAAACCATTAATAGTTTCTTGAATAGTTAACCATGCTAAAATTGCTGTCAGACTGGGATTAGTTGCCCCAATAGTCGCTGCAGTAGTAGCTCCTATAAACTTAATTCCATAATTAAACATTAAATGACCGCTCAAAGTAACGATCGCTGAGAGTAAACCACCAACCCACATAGGAGTCCAGTTAAGGTCAGCATTGTCTCCCTGCCAAATTAATAAACTTATGGAAGATAACCCTAAAGTAGTAGCAAAACTAATCCAAGTAAAAGGAACTGGGTGTATAGTTTCAAAACTTTTTTGTGCATTTACAGTATAGAGAGCATAAGCAACTCCAGAAGCCAAGCCAAAAATTACTCCAATTCCGTTGTAATCATCAGATGTTGTCTGAGTATAAGGAATAGTCAGAAAAGTACCAACTAACACAACTACCATTATCATCCAGCGAAACTTTGTAGGAGGAATACCCAAAAAAATCCAAGAAAATAGTGAAGTGAATATCGGGTAACCAAAAAACAGAGTTAAAGCAATTCCAGTTGCAATTAAACCGATAGATACATAAAGTAGTGCTAAATACAGAAACATTAACACTCCACCAAGGAGCGATCGCCCCAATATAGCATATGCTTGATTATTTCCTAATTCTCTAATATCTTGCCAGGTAAGGGGGTAAAGTTTTGTCGCAAAGGATGCCATCAACGGAACTACTAATACCATCCGCATAAACATTAGTAGAAAAGAATTTTGTAGGTTAGGTATGACAAATCCACCTGTTTCAAAGAGCCCTAAAATTGTCTGTTCATTGAAGAGAATTCTAACAATGACATTTTGGAAACAAAAACAGAATGATGCCAGTAAAACAATAATAAAACCAAACATAGACTGGGTTTAAATAAATGGTAGTATTTGGACGGAAAAAAAATTTGATAGTCCATACAATACTATAAGAAAATTTTCCTCAGTCTAGACCAATCAGGTCTTTTAGTGTCCTGACAATGTCAGTGCAACAATTGTTTATTTCTGAATGTATTGTTCCAACCTTCAAACCTCGGTTTTATATGGTCTATTTCCATAAGGCCATTTGGCCTAAAGGTTAGTCCACAAAATTGCCATTTGTTCTTTTATCCGTTCTTAGAAACCTACGATAATCTATAGAAATCTATGATTATCTGTTCTATTCCTGCTTCCTTCTGGCAACGTCGGCGTTATCCAGTCCACAGGCTGTCACGGTCGAACTGACCGCCATAGCTAGATTTAAACTAGCATTCAAATCTCGATCGCAACTGAAACCGCAATATTCACAAAGGAACAAAAATAAATCTGCTCATATTATCTTTTAGTTTTTAATACCCCCAAGGGAATTCGAATCCCTGTCGCCTCCGTGAAAGGGAGGTGTCCTAGGCCTCTAGACGATGGGGGCTTGCTTTTCTGTTTCAACCCTAACTAATATAGCGAATCCCGAAATAAATGTCAAGGGTTATGAAAAAAAATCTTTTCCGGCACTATTTGGCTATATTCAAACCCTTAGTCCTGATGGTTTCAATCTGCTGCTTGACATACTCCTGGCATAGCTAGTGACCAAAAACTATTAACCTTCTCACTTGAAAGACTAAGATTGTCTCTTGGACTCCAAGACCATCTGAGCCGAGATACCATCTTTTTGGTCTCCAAAGTACCATAAAATAGCAGCAGCCTCAGCCCTACTCACAGTCTTATCTGGCCTGAATAACCTAGTATAACCAAAAACCCGACGAATATTAGAAAAATCATTCTTACCATCTGCCAATACTGCCCTCAAAGCACTAGGGTCAATTCTAGAAGCATCTTGAAAATCCCAAACTGTCTTAACTTTTTCTATTGTAGCTTCTGGTAATGGCTTGCGAAAATCTAAAGGTACTTTCCAAAGAATTAAATCCTCACGAGTTAAAAAATTATCTGGGCGAAACTTAACTACATTAATATCCCCAGATAAAGGACTAGGAATTAAACCTGCTTCTGCCAGACCTTGAATTGCAGCAAAGTCGGGGTCAGTTTCTGGTACATCTTGAAAAACCTGTTTTTCATTTGCTCTAGCTAATCGGATGTTTTTAGCAGGATTATTAGCAAACATCTTATTATTGGCACTTACTAACCATCTAGCATATACACGCCGGCTCACAAGATTTTGAGGTTTAACTAATATAGTTGTCTCATCGGGGCTATATTGACTTTTGAGTTCTTGCTGGGGAAATAATCCCAACTTGGACAAATCTATAATGTATGGACGTAACCTCATAGGCACATCCCTAAGAGCTTTTTTCAATACAGGAGACTCTGAAGGTATGGGGGTCAAGGCTCGAGGGATAATATTAGGGGGAGATGGTGTCGGTGTAGATAGTGCTGCTGCTGTGGGAGTAGGCAAAGGTGTGGGTAATACTTCGGGTAATGGTTGAATTTCTCCTTCGGGAGTTGGTGGTAAAGTTGAAATTTCAGCAGGTTCAGATTGATCCAGCAATTCGGAGTTAGGAGTTGGAGAAATTTCTAAGGGAACATCACTCGGAAGTTTTAGTGTTTCTTCTGGTTGTTGCTTGTTTTGAGTAGAGGTTTGAGTTAATTGGTTAAAGGGAGGATTATTTTTTAACTGAGGGTCTGCTGCAAAAATTTTTTCTAGCTCTTTACTGGCATCGTTATTGGCACAAGCACTCACAGCAACTGATAAACAAATAGTTAGACTAGCAAATATCTCAGGTTTATTTAACAACATATTCATACAAATAAATTTACCGAAAAATTGAGTCACATTTGGTTTTCTATCAAGGAGTTTATTCGGGTTTGAGGGAGTAAATTGGCGATAGAACGAGCATTAGCTGGCGCGATCGCCAACTTCCTCCATTCTACTTACCAAATTTAAAGAAAACAACATAGGGTAATTGCTGTAATAGCATCCATAATTAATACTCAAGTTTGTACCTGAACCTAAAACTACCAAAGCTCTATCTATTCCTAGGGTAGCATAAAGTCCTTGCAATAGTAACTTATCTAGAGTAATCATATCAGAGTCAGGATAAGTTTGCCAAAATGCTTTTTACTCAGGAACTACTGATGCTATTACTAAAGGTATCCCATGATTCAAATTTATACTTTTGAGGCTTTTTTATATTCATTATTTGGAGTTACTAACTTACTTTAACTCACAAGATTTACTATTTTTAGCTAAATCGTTAGTATTGCCTAAAACTGATAATTCAGTACGTATAGATTTAGGAATTGAAACTTTTGCGACTGCTGAGTAACGGTAAAAAAATTGATGTACCAAAACCGCTAAAGAAACGAGTTAACAAGTACCGAAAACTAAGTAAGTCATTATCTAAAAAAAACTAAGGGTTCTAAAGGATATGAAAAAGCTAGACTGAAGATCTCCAAATTTCATGGAAAACTGAAAGATAAAAGGAGAGATTTTCTACACAAATTCTCTGCTGAAATGTCTGTGAAAACCAAACAATTATTTTAGAGGTATGAGAAGTTTCCGGAATGGTTAAGAATCGGAAATTATCCAGGGCTATTTCTGAAGATAAGGTGGAGAAAATTTCGGACATTTTTAGAATAGATTTGCAGAAAAATACGGTGGCGCTCTAATAGTAATTAACCCTTGGGAACCCACATCCCAAACTTGCTATTATTGTGAATTTAAAGGTGGAAAATTAGATTTATCAATTGGTGAGTGGGAATGTCCTACATTTTGTATGGCTAAACAGGGTAGCTTCGGATAATTCAGTAAGAAATATGTTAGTCGCGGGTAGGAATGCGCAGACACAAAAACAAACAGGTTGGTCAGCATAAGACTGCTGTCAAAGTGGCAGCAGCCTTTCAGATGTCAACTAGCTGAGGCCCTACGGCCCGGTTTTGTCCCCGTACCTTTAGGCCGGGGAGAATGTCAAGAAGATTGGAGACTTAGTTTCGCCATTCCAGAAATATTAAGATTTACCTGATGTAAATGGGCTAGTTTCTTTTACCTTATTTTATGCCTAATTCTTTGACTATTCTTCTTCTCCTTCCTCTAATGTTTTCTCAGTTTTTTCTTGATCTTGTAATTGTTGGAGGTGGACATTACTCACCTTATTCATAAATTTAGCCATAGCATCTCTTGTCATTTTGTATTGTATTTTTTCATCTGCATTACGAGGAATTCTATAACCTGTAGTTACTGCTAAAAGAAATTTCTCCTTTTCTGCTTCTAAATCGTTTATAGCTTTTTTAGAAGCAACTTTGTATTCTTCAAGAGGAAATGCAGTTGAAATACTAGCAACAACAGAAGCGACCGCTGGAAATATTACAGGCAACCAATTTACCCAAACGGGAGTTGTCTCCGACTTCTCAATCAGAACTAAGATCGGAGTCACTGCAGAAAAAATTATTGTTACTATCTGCAATGAATAGTAAAAAAATGTTGTCCGTTTATTAGTCTCCTTATTCTTTTTTATTAGTCGTTGAGTGTAAGTTAAAGCTGTTTCTACTCCTTGCATTATCTGTGGAATTTTTGGAGACTCTTCCAGTTGTGACGCATTGATATACATATTTGTTGCCTTAAGTACATCATACTCACTTAATTTTTTATTATAGTTCCTATTTAATTCCCCATCAACAAAGACTAAAAAAATAAACAAACCAATAGAAACCAATAAAACTATTGATAATTTAACCTCACTTGGCAATACAAAAATTGCAATGCCTGAGGCAATAACAATAACAAAAGATAGATATACAAGTACTCTCAAAAGTGGCAGCATCCCAGGGCTAGGTGGTTGAAGTTTAGAGATATCTCCCAGGGGATTTTTGAACTGATAATCAATCATTTCAGGACTCATCACATTTTCCTTTATTTCTGAATTATTCATGACTTTTTTCTTGATTAAATGACTATATAACAATACACTGATTTTGGTAAGCCAGTCAATATCAAATTATCTTTCAAGTATGTTGTATGAATATTGGCAATATTACAGCAGCTTTAATGTCGGTAGGCCACAGTAGGGATGTTAGATTTTTCAGCTTAGCTGGGGATGTTTTTTGCCATTTCATACTAAATTCGGTTGACAAAGAAACATTATTATGGAGGTCAGGTAAAAGGCATAAGTCCAGAAGCTAGAAAGGTGAGAGGGGAATTTAAAAAACGTGATGCATCCAACACCGGATTTGTTATCATTAGAATTAAACAATTTGTCTATGATAGCTAATTAAATGATACTTTCTAGGTGATGACAGGAAATTTTTATCTAGTTGAGTTGAATACTTGCTACTTTTGCCATTCCCCAAAAAATCACATCAGGTGTATCTATAATAATTGCAGCTAGTTCAGGAAATAAGGTTGTGAAATGACTCGATAGTATGGGGCGATCGCCTCCAGTCAATACTATTTGACTGTCAGGAAATTTTTCTAGCCAAGATATAACGTAATTTTTCATACCTGCCAATATGGTATAAATTATCCCACTTTGAATTGCTGTTGCTGTCTGTTTTGCCCACTGAGTAGGTAACTCTAAAGGTATATCAATTGATGGTAACATCGCCGTTCCCCTTGATAAGGATGATAACTGTAATCTTAACCCTGGCAAAATAGCTCCTCCCACTATTTGTTTTTTGGCATCAGCACCAGTAAAAGTAATTGCTGTACCAGCGTCTATAACTAATGCAGGCCAACCCAAGTTTGTACCTGCACCTAAAACTGCCAAAGCTCTATCTATTCCTAAAGTAGGATAAAGTCCTTGCAATGGTAACTTATCCAGGGTAATCAGATCAGAATTAGGATAAGTTTGCCAAAGTGCTGTTTGCTCAGGAACTACTGATGCTATTAACAAAGGCATCCCATAATTTAAGTTTATATTGTTAGTTTCTAATATAGTTTTGAGGTTTTTCTTTATTGTCTTTTTCTGACTTATATTAGATTTATTTTCTTTTTGTTGAAGATGGTTAGTATCCCAAGTATTCTGAAGTATTGCATCAGCAAAATAACCAAAATGTAACCGGGAATTTCCAATCATTAAAGCTAACCATTTTTGATTTTCAAACATAGACGGGAATTGGTATCACTACTAAATACTGACCATTTAGTTTTTTAAAAGTATATTTTTTTAATTTAGATTAAGACAAGTATTTCTTGCTATAACTAAGTTTCAACATAAAAAGTTTTACATTCTTATTTGAAATGACTATATTGAGGAAAGCTGGGTTTAAAATCTCATAATTTATACTATAGCAATCCTATTTTATTCGTGGCAAAAATCCCACGGCTTTTTAGGGATCAGGGAACAGGGAATAGAGAATAGGTAAGAGTTTTAAAAGTTTTATTTACTTTCTGATTTGTCACAACCTATGGGCGGACTGCTATATGTACACAATTAATTAGGTTTGAACTCAATTCAATTAAACCATTAACCTAAAATCAGCTTGAAAACTTTATTATTGTAGTCCTACCCCCAAGCCAAAAGTATATATAGCAACTGCTTTATCTTGCATATTAAAAACTACTTTAATTCCTGTTTTATCCGGATTCATCCATTTATAAGCATCCTTAATTTTCTCCTCTTCTTTCTTTTCATTTGACACTACTTGTTCCTGAGGAACTAAACTCTGACGATAGGCAGTAGTATTGATTAACATTTCTTTTGCTTCTCTTGATTTTTCAAAAGCTTCTGGGTCAAATTCTGTATCTAATTCTCCTTCCTTTCTCAGGATATTTCTAATTTCTTGATATGTCATTCCTAGCTGCAATTTTTCATACCTTTCTCGTGTAATTGAAGAAACTGGTAATGGTTGATTCCAGAAAGGATTGCCAAAATTATAAGTATTCATATTTTTTGTTCTAATAGTCACCACTTTCTGATTAGAATCAAAAATTATAGTCAGACTTGTACCATCAGGATTAAGCCAAATATATTCAGTAGTATTAGGATTAGTTAAAGGATTATCTCTAGTTGGTTGTTTTGTACCTCCATTGCCAATAATTGTTTTCACTTCATCATAATTCATACCAACTTTTATATTTTCCAAATTTAAACTTGTAACTACTGGGGATTCTCGATTTATTCCAAAGTTATTAGTATTCAGATTTTGAGCAGTTAGTTTAATTAACTTATTCTTAGAATTAAATACGGCAACTATTCCTGTGCCATCATTATTTACCCAGCGATAAGCTACTCCAAAATTTTCAATAGTCGGACTATTATATTCTGTATAAATTTCACCTTCCCTACCCAATATTTCTTTGACTTCCTGATATGTCATACCAATTTTTAAATTATCATAATTAGCCTCAGTAATTCGATTAGCTAAAACTGGTTTAATGTTCATAGGCAAGGTATATATTAAACTAGTAATAACTGTTGTTAATAAAAAGTTTTTCATAGTTACTATATCAATATTTGCTAGATTTACTAGTAGTATACAAATAGCATTCTACTAAGAAAAAAATTGATAAAATGAGTAAATTAGATTAGTTTACATTTTCCCAACATCAAATCACAAATTATGATGTGGGATTCCTAATAAGAATGGTACACTTTTTCAGCTAAAACCCTTTAAAACCAGGAAAACCTGGTCTAAATCTAAACCAGAATGACTATAATAGTGACATTGAATCACTATAGCAGTCCGTTGGAGGTTGCGACAAATCAAAAAGTAAATAAAACTTTTAAAACTCTTACCTATTTTCTGTTCCCTATTCTCTGTTCCCTAAAAAGCAGTAGGATTTTTGCCGCGAATACTCATAGGATTGCTATATTATATACTTACCTTTCATCCAGACCCTAAATTAAAATTATAGTACTGGTGTTTCGGTAATTTTAGAGAAATTTTATCAAAATAATTAGGTCTAAAACCCCATATTCTAAGGGGAATTTTTTTGTAGGGTGGCTCAAAATATCCCTGACAAAAATAATTTCTAACTGTCTGAATTATAATTCGTTTAATTTTATCTTCTTTACCTCCACTATAAATTAGTAAATTGACATAACTACCATAGGGTTTAATGATGATTTTTTAGGATACTAAATTGTTCAGAACTAATCTTGTTAAAATCATATAAAGTTTGAGCAATTTCTGTTAAACTCAATACTGAGTGACCTAGATATCCATGGTTTTGTAACTTATCTTTTACCCCTCGTTCATGGTCAATAAATACAACAATATCTTCTACTTGCAATCCCAGTGATTTAAGTTTCTCTGCTCCCTCCATTACACTATTACCAGTAATCATAATATCATCTACAACTACAATTTTTTCCCCTGGTTGAAAATGGCCTTCAATTAATCGACCAGTGCCATAAGCTTTTGCCTCTTTGCGAGGAAATATCATCGGACATTCTAGATGTAAAGCTAAACCTGTTGCAGTGGGCAGTGATCCATAGGGAATACCTGCAATTCTATCAAATTCCAAATTCTGGATGATTTTAGCATAAGCAGTAACAATTTTATGGAATATTTGGGGAATTGAGATGATTTTTCTTAAGTCTATATAATAGGGAAAAATAGCTCCCGATGCCTGTACATGGTCGCCAAAAATAATACAGCCAATATCATAAAGTTGTAAGATTAAATCTTGATGTGGTTTATCTTCTAAAAAACAAATATCTGGCAACCACAATTCACAGGTGGGACTGCCTTCAACTTTTTGTAGGCGTTGTTCATTGATAGTGTTTCTTAAACTTTTAATAGCACTCTTAGGTTCCGCATTACCTAATAATTTTGGTGGTATTGGTAAAAGTAATCCTTCACCATTAATATTTAAACCAGCAGCTAAAAGTTGAGTTAATTTTTCGGGATTAGTAATATCATTTTCTTCTGCCATATCTCTCTGAATTAATATTAGTCTTTCTGGAGCAGCTTGTCTGATTTTTGCTAGGATATCTGGCATTATTCCTACTTCTAAACCTAGTTTTTCTGGAGTTGCCCATCTTTGAGCTTCTGCTACTAATTTCAGATAAAGAGGTTGTTCTTGATTAGGATATCCTTGTAGTACTTTTGCTGAAGCATTTGCTGTGGCACAAAGTAGAAAAACTGCTTTGCCTGGATAAAGTAAAAAAGGTACAACTAAATCAAATCCTGTATAGGGTAAAATTGTACAAGCATCTACTTGCAAATCTGCAAATATAGACTGAGCAAATACTGTGCTTGTGTTTAAGTCACCGTGTTTAGCATCTAAGATAATTGGAATTTCAGGAGGAATGGTTTTTAAGGTTTGCTGAAGTAGTTGTAAACCTGGTATGCCAAAAGATTGATAATGGCCGAAAGAAAGTTTATAAGCACATACATATTTTTCTGTTTGAGTTATTAAAAAATGGAGCCATTCCCACCAATCTTGAATTAGTTCTTGATTATCTTTTTCTGGAGGTTGAAGAAATAAAGATTTTGCTGGAATATTTTTAGCCTCAGCTTCTTTAGGTAAACTTTCTGCATTAGGGTCTAAGTCCAGATAAAGTAAACTTTGTTTCTGTTCGATGCTAGTTAGTAGCTTATCAAAAAAGTTCATAATTGTTTATTCTGCTGTTTGAATGCTATAATTATTGAAAATAATATAATATTATAATTGCTTTAAGATTTAGGGAGAAACGGGATTATAATCCGAAATTTCGTGAGAGCTAACAGTAATAATTAGGGTAAGAAACTGGGTTTCTTGTTTGGGAGCATAAGTTCTGAATTTATTACTTGATTTATATTACCTATAGCAGTCCTATGAGTGTTCGTGGCAAAAATCCTACTACTTTTTAGGGAACAGGGAACAGGGAACAGAGAATATATAAGAGTTTCAAAAGTTTTATTTACTTTTTGATTTGTCACAACGTATTTAGGATTGATATATTATTATATTTAGCTGCTTATTGATTTGTCACAACGTATTTAGGATTGCTATATTATTATATTTAGCTGCTTAGTTGACAAGTTTTATACTGTTGCTTATACCTTAGACAATTTTAATAAAGTTATGGCATAAGCCTGAATTATTGAGTAACCTTTTCCCAGGGGGTTTTGAGGGGATAAAACTTTTCAAGTTCTTTAACGAATTGGTATTAACAGTTAATCAATAATAATCTATGGAGGGAATGTCTATTTTGTCAGCTAGGGATATCAAGGTACAATTAAAATGTTTGATTTAGGAAGTATCTTAAGTATACTCATATTTAGCAAAAAGGTTAGATGAAGTAAATAGATGGATTGAGTATTTAAAATTTGGTACTATGACAAATAAAAAATTTGTGATACTTTTTTGGGAAACAGCTTATTCAAAATTATCAAATTTTTCTAATTCTCAAATCTATCCTAAAGAAAATTGAGGGATAATTTTAATATCGGGAAATGAGTCCTACAGAATAATATTGATATAGAGAATTATTTGCAAAATATCTACAGCAGTCCGCCCATAGGTTGCGACAAATAAAAAAGTAAATAAAACTGTTAAAACTCTTTCCTACTATTTGTTCCCTTTTCCCTGTTCCTGAAAAAGCACTATGATTTTTGCCACAAATAAAATAGGATTGCTATATAATAAAAAGACCCATTATTTGAGATTGGGAAATAAAAGCTAATGTCAGGATAGTTGACTCAGGAAAATAGGGAAATAATTAAGGCGATCGCTAATTATAGTCATTTCAAATAAGAATGACAAACTTTTTCTGCTGAAACTCAGTTATAGGAAGAAATACTTGTCTAAATCTAAATTAAAATAACTATAAATTCAGTTTAATTAAGCCAGAGCTTGATAAGGCTATCTTGTTTATTTGTCAATGGTAACTGATATTATTGTTAGTAGCATTCAAGAGAAACTATTATACATTTAACTTACTACCTTGTCTAAAATTTTTGCTTTAAATAAGCCGGAAAACTGGAAATATACTTTAGTCTTTTGGGAAATTGATAGTTGTTTTAAAAAAGCTATTATCCCTGGTGAAAAAAAATTCAAAATCAATTGGTTAAAACCAGATTGAATAAGATCGAAAACCTCCAGAAAGGTAATTATTTCAGTGTAGTTTAGAACTGATTATAGAGCAACTGAATAAAAATATTAATATTATGTTGACAAACAAAAAAACTCCGGTATAGAAATTAGCAAATTTTTCTAAACTAGTATAATTAACTCTAAAATTATTAGTTAATGTTTTAAATTACAGGACTTTTCAGATTGATAAATCAAATCGTCACAACCAAAGCCTTATAGAGACATTCTATGGAAAGTCTCTACTGTGGTCTACTAAAATAAAAACCTCTGTATGGTCGAGATACAGAATAATTTGATGTAGAATATATTGATGAAAATTAATGATAAAATTGGGATAATAATACATATTTTAATTCTATAACTTTTCTGAGCTAAAGTGATTAAATAGTAGCAGTCATAGTGGGAAAAATATTAAAATAGAAATCTACATTGGAAATTGCTTTAGAGTTATAAAAAATGATTTTATCATGAATAATTGTCACCTAACTTGCCTAGTTTACTTATCTATAATTATGTGAATTATGTAATTTTTTATCGCCCTGTGAAAAACGGCATGAGAAATGTCTAGGTTAGGCAGCAAATTTCACAGTTAGGGGGCAAGTCTCATTTACCCCTGCTAGAGATGGCCCTTGGAGGGTAAGTCCTGATAATATTAAGTTCTGGTATACTATCATTTTATTCCATCTTTAACTATGAATACAAATAACCGTCACTATCACATTACTACTTTCGGCTGTCAAATGAACAAAGCTGACTCCGAACGCATGGCAGGTATCTTAGATAATATGGGTCTTATTTCTTCAGAAGACCCTAACAAAGCTGATATCATTCTATATAATACCTGCACTATTCGTGACAATGCTGAACAAAAAGTCTATTCTTATCTGGGTAGACAAGCAAAACGTAAACATAAACAACCAGACCTTACCCTTATTGTTGCTGGATGTGTCGCTCAACAGGAAGGGGAAGCACTACTGCGACGAGTCCCTGAACTCGACTTAGTTATGGGACCTCAGCATGCTAACCGTTTGCAAGATTTATTAGAACAGGTATTTAATGGCAACCAAGTAGTCGCTACTGAACCTATTCATATTGTGGAAGATATTACTAAACCTAGACGGGATAGTAAAATTACTGCTTGGGTAAATATAATTTATGGTTGCAACGAACACTGTACCTATTGTGTTGTTCCCAGTGTGCGGGGTGTGGAGCAGTCTCGTACACCTGAGGCTATTCGTGCTGAAATGGAAGAGTTGGGGCGACAAGGTTATCAAGAAATAACATTGTTAGGGCAAAATATTGATGCTTATGGACGGGACTTACCGGGGGTGGCAAAGGAAGGGGGTAATAAATATACCTTGAGTGATTTACTTTACTATGTGCATGATGTACCAGGTTTTGAACGTATTCGCTTTGCTACGAGTCACCCCCGCTATTTCACAGAACGTTTGATTAGAGCTTGTGCTGAGTTGCCTAAGGTTTGCGAACATTTCCATATTCCGTTTCAGTCTGGAGATAATAAGTTATTGAAGGCAATGGCAAGGGGTTACACTCATGAGAAATATCGCCGCATTATTGATAAAATTCGGGAACTGATGCCGGATGCTTCTATTAGTGCTGATGCAATAGTTGGGTTTCCTGGGGAAACTGAGGCACAATTTGAAAATACTCTGAAGTTGGTGGAGGATATTGGGTTTGACCAGTTGAATACTGCTGCTTATTCTCCTAGACCGGGAACTCCAGCGGCTTTATGGGAAAATCAACTGAGTGAGGAGGTGAAGGCAGATCGGCTACAACGGTTGAATCATTTGGTTGGTGTGAAGGCGGCAGAGCGATCGCAACGTTATATGGGTCGTATTGAAGAAATTTTAGTTGAAGACACGAACCCTAAAAATGCTGCTCAAGTTATGGGTCGTACCCGTGGCAACCGTCTGACATTTTTTGAGGGGGATATTGCTCAGTTGAAGGGTAAGTTGGTTAAGGTGAAAGTTACTGAAGTACGTCCGTTTAGTTTGACTGGTGAGGTGAAGGAATTTGTGCTAGTCTAGGAGTATTGACTTACAGCGCTGTTCAGATTAATCAACCACATCGTCATAAGCAAAACCAAGCTGGAAAATTGTTGTAGCCTGCATATGAGTAATATTATGTCCGAATAATTGGTTGTAAAAAGCATATGGTTTGTAGTTGGGTTTTAGCTCTATCTGCACAACTATACTTAACCTATACAGGGCTTTTGAGATTGATAAACTACATCGTCACAACCCGAACTTTGTAGGGACGTTCCATGGAACGTCTCTACTGTGGTCTACTCAAATGAAAACCGCTGTAAGTGTTGAAAGCTTTATATAGGTATGCTTATCTATTCCTAAAGTCTAGCATCTAAAGAGCGATCGCATAATACCATTCATTACCATTTATTAAAAATATTGCTATGCTTGAAATCTGGTAAAATAGCTTTTCTTCATAACCGAAATTACCAAACATCAAGCATTTGCTCGAAGGAATAATATCAGGACTTACCCACTAAGCGCTATATCTAGTAGGTGTTAACGGCCATTAACCCCTAAAGATGGTGTATATTTTCATCTGCATACATAAGTCCTGAATATTTATAAATAGAAAATTCAAATATAGCAAAGTTTCTGGTAAATGGTATAATATATTTTTATACTCAGCCCCAGTTTGACTATCCTGGTTCCCAAAATAGGAATAAGTGGTCTACCAGACATGTGGAAATTTAGGAGGAAGTACAAGCTCTGTAATCCTTACTCTATAAAGATCATCATAGTTGAGAGCCCTAGCTTTGATATGCACTTAAGGCTAAAGCCCTACTACGAACTTTAATTATAACTATTCAACCGGATGTGATATCATTGCTAGAAGCCTCAGTTGAAGGAGGAAATAAACATTGAGCAGGACTTATGCAAATTCACATAAGGACGCCATATGTAGGGGCGAATGACATTGGCCCTCACGGTCAGGATGTGCCCGTGGGTAAGTCCTGATTGAGGTTTTCTATCGCTTTTCTGAAGTAATATATAAAGGTTCAATTAAAGTGTTTGAGAAATTTTCCCAGGGAAGGTGGCTAATTTTGTCCATATTCCTAACTGTTTTGGGGAATCCCGTTAAAGTGTCTGGCCATCCGGTATTGATTTCTAGTCAAGATCCAGAAACACCTAGGACTTTCTGGCCATCTCGGACTAATACTAGCTCTTTGGCCCAAGTCCCTGATCCAATTCCCCCCAAAACTCCGGAACCCCCTCTTCCTAAATTTCCTATTCAGATGGAGTCTCCCCAACTTGATATTACTCCACCTGAAGCTTCAGGAAATGAATCGGAAAGCCCTGAACCTTATCTACGGGTGAAGATTAATAAGTTTGAATTTGTGGGTTACACGGCATTTACCAAGGAAGAATTAGAGGAGGTGGTTAAACCTTTTACTCAGCGACCTATTACCTTTGCTGAACTCCTCCAAGCTGAGAAAGCGGTGACTGATAAATACGTTCAGGCCGGTTATATCAATTCCGGAGCCGTAATCTTAGCTGGACAAAATCTCAAGGATGGGGTAGTAAGGATCCAGATTATTGAAGGGGAGATAGAAGATATTCAGGTAACCGTAACAGGACGTTTGAACCCCAACTATGTCCGCAGTCGGTTAGTTCTAGCTACGGGAAAGCCCTTCGATCAGTATAAGTTACTTCGGGCTCTCCAACTGTTACAGCTTGACCCCCTAATAGCTATTATTAAAGCAGAGGTATCAGCTGGACCCCTTCCCCAAGCTAGTTTGCTTACTGTCAGTGTTACCCAGGCAGACTCTTTTAGTATTGAATCTTTTGCTAACAATAGTCGCGCTCCTAATGTGGGCAGCTTTCAACGGGGTCTTCGGTTAAAGCAGGGAAATTTATTGGGTTTTGGTGATGGACTAAACGCGAGCTATACAAATTCTGACGGTAGTAACAATTTTAGTTTTAACTACACTATTCCGTTTAATGCCCGCAATGGTACGATTCAACTTACTACAGAATTAACTGATACTCGTGTAGTTGAATCTCCTTTCGATGACCTTGATATTATGGGAGAGTCCCAATACTACGAACTGACAGTGCGCCAACCTATTGTCCAATTTCCTACCCAAGAATTGGCTCTGGGTTTAACTTTTTATCGACAAAACCGTGAGAGTGAACTATTGGGAGAACCTTTTCCTCTATCTCCTGGTGCTAATGAGAAGGGGGAAACACGAATCTCGGCGATTCGACTTTTCCAAGATTGGGTTAAACGGAATCAGACAGAAGTATTTGCTGTTCGTTCTCAATTTAGTTTGGGAGTAGGGGCTTTCAATGCTACGATTAATGATGACCTCCCCGATAGTCGCTTTTTTAGTTGGCGAGGACAAGGACAGTATGTGCGACGTTTAGCTAAGAATTCGGATTCTTTGCTGGTGGTGCGTACAAATATCCAGTTGGCTGATAGAGGTTTGTTACCTGTAGAACAGTTTCGCATCGGTGGTGTTAATAGTGTTAGGGGTTATCGCCAAGATTTATCGTTTACTGATAATGGGCTTTTTTTAGGCACTGAGGTCCGACTGCCTATTATGCGCTGGGATAATGTAGAGGGAGTTTTGCAGATAGTTCCTTTTGTGGATTTTGGAGTCGGTTGGAACAGTTCTGATTTGCCTGAACCAGAGCACAATAGTTTAGTAGGAGTCGGTTTTGGGTTACTATGGCAGATGAGCGATCGCCTCAGCGCCCGCTTTGATTGGGGTATACCTTTGATGGACGTTACTTCGGAGGAAAAAACGTTACAGGAAAATGGACTTTATTTTACCATTGATGCTAAATTTTAGAGGGATAAAATTATGGACAAATTTCGATGTCAGCCTAAATTAAGTGCTTTTGTTGCTTTGGTCTTTTCTTTGTCGCCAATTGTTGCGACTGCCCAAATTGTTCCTGATGACAGTTTGGGTAGGGAGAGTTCCGTGGTGGTTCCTGATAATATTAAAGGTATTCCCAGTGAGCGTCTGGAAGGAGGAGCAATTCGTGGTGGTAATCTGTTCCACAGTTTCGGAGAATTTAATGTTGGGGAGGGACAAGGAGCTTATTTTGCTAATCCTGCTTTGATTGAGAATATATTCACCAGGGTGACTGGGACTAATGTGTCTAACCTTCTGGGAACTTTGGGAGTGTTGGGTAATGCGAACCTATTTCTGATTAATCCCAACGGCGTTATTTTTGGTCCTAATGCTAGCTTAGATTTGCAGGGGTCTTTTGTAGTTAGTAGCGCTGAGAGTTTTGTTTTCAACAATTTTGAGTTTAGTGCCTCTAATCCCCAAGCACCACCTTTGTTGACCATAAATATTCCCCTGGGTTTGCGATTTCAAGAAAATCCGGGACCGATAAGTGCTAGGGCTACTACTGAGCTTAAGGTAGGACCAGGGGAAACTTTGGGGCTGTTGGGGGGCGAAGTTAGGTTGGATGGTACTGTCATTGAATCTCCGGCAACTCAAGTAGAGTTGGGGAGTCTCGCTGTTCCTGGGGTAGTGGAACTAAATGAGGATTTAAGTTTCATTTTCCCTGAAGGGGCGGCGCGAGGGGATATATTTTTAGGGAATGAGGGGGTAATTAATGTCCGTAGTGGAGGGGGTGGAAGTATAACTATCAAGGCCCAGAATGTAGATTTTGTGGGCGGAAGTGAACTTATGGCAGGAATAAGTGAAGGGTTAGGCTCCCCTGAAGCTCAGGGAGGTGATATTGAGATTAATGCTACTGGTAGTATCAATTTAGCTGATTACAGCTTGATTGATAATGAGGTCGAAGAAAATGCTGTGGGCAACAGTGGTAATATTAAAATTAAGACTGGTGCACTTTCAGTTAATAATGGCTCAATTATAGGTACTACCATCTCCGGAGAAGGAACTGCTGGCAGTGTGACTATTGAAGCGAGTGATGCTGTAGTCTTGGATGGAGTAAGAGACTTAGATATTTTAACTGGAGTAACTAGCGGTGTGGAAGAAGGAGCAGAAGGGAATGGAGGGGTTATCACTATTACCACCGGCTCTCTGGAAGTTAAAAATGGTGCTGAGATACTTTCCATTAACTGGGGTAAAGGAAATGCAGGGACTGTGAATATTAATGCTACTGAGACTGTAGTCTTGGATGGAGGAAACTCAGAATTTTCCACTGGAGTAGCTACCAGTCTGGAAGAAGGAGCAGAAGGGAAGGCAGGGGTTATCACTATTACCACAGGCTCTCTGGAAGTTAAAAATGGTGCTATGATAGATTCCCTTACTTTGGGTAAAGGAGATGCAGGGGCTGTGAATATTAATGCTATTGAGACTGTCGTCTTGGATGGAGAAAACTCAGAATCTTACACTGGAGTAAATAGCGATGTGGATACAGGAGCAGAAGGGAATGCAGGGGGTGTTACTATTACCACAGGCTCTCTGGAAGTTAAAAATGGTGCTGTGATAGGTGCCAGTACCTTTGGTAAAGGAGATGCAGGGACTGTGAATATTAATGCTACTGAGACTGTCGTCTTGGATGGAGAAAACTCAGAAGTTTTTACTGGAGTAACTAGCAGTGTGCAACCAGGAGCAGAAGGGAATGCAGGGGGTGTTACTATTACCACCGGCTCTCTGGAAGTTGAAAATGGTGCTGTGATAGCTGCCAGTACCTTTGCTAAAGGAGATGCAGGGACTGTGAATATTAATACTACTGAGACTGTCGTCTTGGATGGAGAAAACTCAGAAGTTTTTACTGGAGTAACTAGCAGTGTGCAATCAGGAGCAGAAGGGAATGCAGGGGGTGTTACTATTACCACCGGCTCTCTGGAAGTTAAAAATGGTGCTCAGATACTTGCCAGTACCTTTGCTAAAGGAGATGCAGGGACTGTGAATATTAATACTACTGAGACTGTCGTCTTGGATGGAGGAGACTCAGAAATTTTAACTGTAGTAGCTAGCGGTGTAGCACGAGGAGCAGAAGGGAATGCAGGAGGTGTCACTATTACCACCGGTTCTCTGGAAGTTAAAAAGGGTGCTCAGATACTTGCCAGTACCCTTCCTGATTCCACAGGGAATGGTGGCGACATCTCCATTAACGCCACCAAAGTTACTATCACTAATAGCTCTGAAATAGCTGTAAGCAGCGCAGGACAGGGCAACAGTGGTAATATATTCCTCAGTGCTGGGGACCTCTTCCTTGATCGTGGTTCTAAAGTCTCTGCCATTACTGCTAGTGGCC